>NZ_JAUBOJ010000113.1:0-17728 GCF_036700185.1 Microcoleus sp. BM001215392
TTGACAGTTGACAGTTGACAGTTGACAGTTGACAGTTGACTCCGAAAGCAGTTGACTCCGAAAGCAGTTTACAGTTGACAGTTGACTCCGAAAGCAGTTGTTATTTGGCAGTTGTTATTTGTTGTTCTAATTTCCAATAACCCATAACCAATAACCCATAACCAATAACCAATAACCAATCATTTATGACAATTGAAATCCAACCTTCAATTAATGTTAAAACCGCGATCGAAAGCCGCCGGGCCGCCCTCCGTTTCAAACCCGATCTGATTCCCCCAGCCATACTGACAGAGATTTTGCGGTTGGGAGTGCGATCGCCCTCTGGTTATAACTTGCAGCCTTGGCGGTTTATCGTACTTAAAGAGCAAGCCAGCAAAGAAAAATTAAAAGCTTGCGCTTTCGACCAGCGCCAAGTGGTAGAAGCCCCGATCGTGTTAATCTGTTGTGGCGATCGGCGCGCCACCCAACCCGAAAACACCGAAGCTGTCATCGAATTGGGCAAAGCAGTGGGCGGAATGAATGACAATTTAGCGACTTATCTGCGGCAAGCAATCCCGCAAATGTTCGAGAACCATTCTTGCTTCGAGTCCCTAGAAACTTGGACAAACAGACATACAATGCTGGCAGTAGCTCATTTAATGATCGCAGCTAAAAGCTTTGGAGTAGACAGTTGTCCGATGGAAGGTTTTGTCAGCAATCAGGTGAAAGAAGCCTTTCAAATTCCTGCTGAAGTAGATGTTTGCTGTTTGCTCCCGCTCGGTTATGCAGCGGAACCTTTCAAACAATACGGCGGGCGTTTTGATGTGACTCAAGTTTATTATGGCGAAAGTTTTGGAGAGCTGCTGCAAATTTAGATTTGACAGTTAAGATTTGAGAGCTAAGATTTGAATGAATCTGTACAAGTTCAAAGAACAAATTGGAAAGAGCGAATATTTGGCAACTTCGCTCTTTCCGAAAGCTAAATTTTCTAGTGGTGAGAGTAGACAGAGGAAAAAACATGACAGTAGCAGCGCGACAAAGCAAGGCACAAATCCTAGAATTAAAGTTGCATAAATACTTGCAAGCAGCCGGCTTTAAAGATTTGCCGCTTTATATCAGTTGCGATTTGAGAGAAGATTCTTTAACGGTTGTGGGAGAACACCCGCGCAATTTAGTTCTGAAAGCTAAACCGACTTTTACAGTGCTAGAAGCGGCGATTCTGGAAATAGAACCGGAAGCTATTCAACAGATCGGACTTTGCCTGAAAATCACAGGGCAAAATCAGCCTTATGCTTTTCATTCTTTTACCATGCACAACCCGGTTTTGTCAAGACCTAGAACAGTCGCAGAAATACGTAAAAAAACCGAGGAAATACCCGCAGCAGAAACTGCAATGGTGCTAGCAGAAAATACCGCGGATGCAGTGGAGGAGACACCGTTAAAAACAGATGTTGAAACTGCGGGGGTAGATGAATATTTCCCCGATTTTTCTGAGAGTTCGGGCGATGGCGGTGCCAGACCCTTTCAGGTAAGTGCCATCCCCCCAGACATCGAAGACAATCCCTTCGATGTACTGGATATGGAACCGATAAACGTTGCCGAAAAACCCAAATATTCACCGTTTGCAATGCTGGCCGCCGCAGGAATATTCAGCCTGACTGCGGTAGTTTTTGCAGGCGGTTTTTACTTGCTAAGCCGTCCCTGCGTCATCGGAGAATGCACTGCGCTAGCTAATGCCAAACAGTTGAGCGATAATTCGGTGCAGACTCTGAAAACTTCAAAAGTTGCTAACAGTCCCGTCCAAGCGCAAGAACAGTTAAAAGCTGCGATCGCCCTTTTAGAACCGATTCCTTCTTGGTCAATTCATCGCGGTGAAGCTCAAACCGACTTGGAAAACTACCGCCAGCAAAATCAGAATTTAAATTCTGCGATCGATGCAGCGGGTCTGGCACAATCAGCAGCCCAAAGAACCCAAAATCCCCCTGTTTCTGCCCAGAACGCGCAGGAAGCACAAGCTCTGTGGCAAAGCGCGATCGCCCAACTCCGAGAAATTCCCCAAAACAGCCCGGTTTATCCCTACGCTCAAAGAAAGGCGAAGGAATACCGCAAGAATTTAGCAACTGGAAATCGGCAATTAGGCACAGAAAAACAAGCCCAAAAAACCTTGCTCGAAGCCAAAAGCACAGCCCAAATAGCAGAAGCTCGGGAAGCAGTAGCTCAGACAGCCGAGACTTGGGCTGGAGTGGAAGCAGGTTGGGAAAAAGCGATCGCCACGCTATCTGAAATTCCCAGCAATACGCAATCTTATCAACTAGGTAGACTTCTAGTTCCCAAATACGAAACTAAACTTTCACAAGCTCGCGAGCGCAGAAATGTTGAAGGGATTTCGGAAAATGCCTATACTCAAGCTGTGACTTTAGCAGCCCAAGCTCAAATTTCTGAAGGCAAAAACGGCTGGTTTAAAGCATCGGAATACTGGCGGAGAGCTTTGAGTTACGCTGAGCAAGTTCCGGCGGCTACTACTTATTCCCAGAAAGCGAAACCGCTGATCGATTCCTACAAAACATCTTTGCAGCAAGCAGAATTGAAGCTGCGGGAAGAAAGAAATCTGCAAAAAGCGCGCACGGATTTAGATAGAACTTGCAAAGGTCAACCAAAGATTTGCGACTATACTGTTAGCAACGGTTTGATTGCGGTGCAGATGACTCCTGATTACGTGCAGAAGTTGCAACAAACTTTCATTCAAGCAAATAACAACAATGCCGTGAAGACTCGCCAAGCTGTGGAAAATCACGTTCAAACTTTGCAAAAGGCCTTGGAGGCGATCGCCGAAAATGCGAAAATTCCGATGCAGGTTTACGATGGTGATGGCAAGCGGATTGCGAGTCACGAACCGAAATAAGTTGAAAGGTGTTCCAGTGCGATCGTCCCGGCTCCGCTTAACCCGAAGCACCTGTGTTTTGCTGTGGTAGTAAATAAAAAATGCTTTTTGCAAAACACAGGTGTTCCCGCTCCAATCTCTGGCTTGTAGATTGGAGCGGTAGCTGCAATATTTTTGAGCGAGCCAGAGCTATAAAATAGTTGCCTATCTTTGGATGATATATCTATTTTATAGTTGGTAAAAGCTGTTCAAAGTGACAGGGCAATGCTAATAATAATTAAACCAAATAAAGCCAAACAAACGAGATTCTGCTGACACCAATTTTTGATCGATTGGGGCCAGCCGCCGCTGATGTAACGGCTCGTCTGCGGTACAAGCGGCTGGGCTTTGTCGTGATATAGCGTGCATTCTTTGGCGAAGGGACGCTGCGGGTAGTTGCAGGTGTCGTCTTCGTGGTAAGTACAGGTAGCGCACAGAAATTCTGCGGGTGCCGATCGATAAAGCGGGATACCCGGATGACCGAAAGCTTTGAGAGGGGTTTTGCAGTGCGCGCAGGCGATCGCTCGGGAGTCTACAGGTTGGTGACAGCGGGGACACTCAGGCATTTGACAGCAGGGTGATTGGTTAATTTGGTCGGGATGGTACGAAGAGCGGGTTTTCCGAACGTCCTTTGGCGGGTTAAACTCGCCAGCAGGCTGCTGGATGCTCCAAAATAGAAAGGTAGGTCAGTGCTGATGTAACTAAAATTGTACAAAGGGTTTCGCAGCGACCGCAGGCGACCTGAGCCGATCGGGTATTTTGGGGAAAACAGTAGGAAAAATCTATGGATAACAATAGCAACTTACTCAAACAACTGGTAATGCTGGGCATTGGTACTACCTCCTTGGTGGCCGAGAAATTGCAGGAAGCCAGCGAGCAATGGGTCAAAGATGGCAAAATCAATCCCGAACAAGCCAAAACCTTTGTCGATGACGTGACTGAACATCTCAAGTCTGAACAGGGAAATTGGGATACCCAGTTGCAGCGCCAACTGCGGAATATGCTGCAAGATATGGGCGTTCCCCGACAGTCCGAAATGGATGAGTTGCGGGGAAGGCTCGATCGTCTCGAACGTCAGATGCGAGATTTGGAAAACCGTAACTGGCGCTGAGGGCGATCGTGGTTCGCTCCTATCTTGTGATAAGATTGTCACCCGAAGGCAGAAGGCTCAAGAAAGCAGAAGGTAAAATTACCAACATTCTGACTTGATAATTTGGCCTTTCAAATTAACTGGCACCCGCCATTTTTGGGCCCAAAAGTTCAGATAAAATTTTGTGGTTCTTGTTGTACTAGATATCTTGGATATCTGAGATATCGCGGTTAAAAGTATCAGGAGGATTAATTTTGCGAGGAATTCTGGTCAGCTTGGGCGTAATGCTGGTTTGCTTTGTGTTTTTGATAGTCGCTCAAATGAGCGGCTATGTACCTACAGCAGTTGCCTCCGAAGTGAATAATCCTTTAACCGATGTGGCGCTGGAGATACTTTCAGCGAAGTCTTTCACTGAAGATAGCTTGCTAGTAGCTGATGCTAATTTACCGAAGGAACCAGCTACTATCGCTGGCAATAACATGACTGATAATACTGAGAAAACTGTCACCACAGATTCAGGTCTGAAATATGTTGAATTGAAAGAAGGTGATGGGGCGACTCCAAAAACCGGTCAGACTGTTGTGGTGCACTACACTGGCACTCTGGAGGATGGCACGAAGTTTGATAGTTCGCGCGATCGCAATTCTCCTTTTCAGTTTGATATTGGCGTCGGTCAAGTAATTAAGGGTTGGGATGAAGGTGTCGGTACAATGAAAGTTGGAGAACGCCGCAAGTTGATTATTCCCCCTGAATTAGGTTATGGTGCTCGTGGTGCGGGCGGGGTGATTCCTCCTAATGCTACGCTGATTTTTGATGTGGAATTATTGAAAATCGCTGGCTAGGTAGCTCAACCTAATTAAATTTAAAACTTTGGCGATATTTAGAAACCCGGTTTTTTTCAGAAACCGGGTTTCTGTGTAAATCCTGGTTGATTTAAGTAAATTGACCTAATTAAATGTAAAATATCGATCGCACTCAAGCTTGCTGTGTGTTCCTTCTTCCTTCTTCCTTCTTCCGACTTCCATCGGACTTCTTCCTTCTTAAGAGCGCTTCGGAGATGCTAAATTGCGGAACGAGGTATATTGAGCGTCAAATAATAGTTTGATGATGCCTGTGGGGCCGTTTCTGTGTTTGGTGATAATGACTTCGGCAATTCCGCGATCGGGCGAATCCGGGTTATAATATTCATCGCGGTACAACATAATTACTAAATCGGCGTCTTGTTCAATCGATCCAGAGTTATGACTGACAATGCCATCAGCTAACCAAGATTCGACACCAGGAACAGTCAAGTCAAAGACTTCTTCTTCTCCCGCTGCTGAGATATTAATCACTTCATCCCAGAACAAGTCAGAAGATGCTTTTTTAACCAAGGCATCACTATCCAGAAGTTTGCCATAATCTAAAACCGTTTCTCGTGAAGGAGCAAAACTGAAGTGGGAAGAACCACCGCAGGCTGTTTCTCTCAGTTTAGACATCTGGCGTGTTGTGACATTACATTCCCGCATACGCTCACGAATAGTCTGAAATACTTCTTTAGGCAAAGTATCTCGGTTAGGATTAGCCACCTTTCCAGCAAGTCTCATCTTCAATCGCCCAGCATCTGCTACTTTGCAGCCTGCGGAACCAATCAGATAGCTACCATCTCCCATCAAGTGAGCTAGCAAAGAAATTTGATGTTCCTTCGAGTTAATTGGCTTCTGAGGCTCAGGAATAAATCTGGCGATCGCCACCCGACTTCCCACCTGAAGCGACTTTAACTCTTGCCAACCTTGAAGAGTGTAGATTCGATGTTGAGCCGTAGCCTTGAGGGTTCTGCCACTGGCTAACTTAAGGATAAAGACAGGCTTGACTCCTACTCGCCAAACCTTGTCACTTTTCGCCACCGCAATCTTTTCTAGATGATTCATCGCCAATACCATTGGCTCTTGTCCCACTAAGTCGCGAATTGGAACTCGGCGACCATCCGCTAACAGCACGGGCGTATCACCAGTAACACATTCCCGTAAATCCGACATCATCGGCCGCTTATTTGTCCTCGCTTCCACACTTCGACTCAACTGAGACAAAGCAATAATCGGCACGTTGAGTTCCCGCGCTAAACCTTTAAGACCTCTAGTAATTCGAGATAATTCTTGCACGCGGTTGTCGCTGCTACCTTCCATTAATTGCAGGTAATCTAGCAAGATTAATCCGAGAGATCCGCCTTGTTCTGCTTGCAGGCGGCGGGCTTTCGATCGAATCTCCATCACGGTAATATTGGGAGTATCATCAATAAACAGTGGTAGTTCTGATAAGTTACCAATGGCTGTACTGATCGGTTCCCATTCGTTTTGGCTGATTCTGCCCGATCGCAACCTATTACTTTCTATTTTGGCTTCACTGGACAGAATACGCTGCACTAGCTGTTCTTTGGACATTTCCAAGCTAAAAACGGCAACCGGCAATTTTTGCTGTCCAGTGGCGATATGGTGGGCGATGTTGGTACAAAAGGCTGTATTGTGAACGCAGATATCATTAGCAACAAAATTGTGTGTCTCCGGGATAGTTAAGTCATAGACTTGCTTGTTTCCCATCGGTTCGATCGAAACTATTTCATCCCAGTAAACCTCGCTATCTGCCAGTTGTTTCAGCCACGAATTATTTAAAGCTGTTGCTAAAACCAAAAGTCTTTGCCTGGACAGCGCGCGTTTACCAACATGGATATTTGAATAACCTTTGATGCCTGCGCGTTTTGCTAAAGATACCCAAGATTCGTTGCCTTTTGCTAAGGCTAAATATTCCCAAACCTCGACAGGAATTAAATCGCGGTTATTGTGAGATATTTTATTTTCTAATGCTTCTTTTACTTTGAATAATGCTGCCTCTTTGCCAAAAATTCCAATCTCTGATATAAATATTTTGATAGATATAGCATCAGTAATATCGATTTGCCAAGCTGGTCTGCGAGTATTTTTGTATTTGACAGAGCGCTTTTTGAGGGCGGCAATGATGCCAAATCTCAGTAGTAAATGCTGTACGTGTCTAGCTAGTCCTTCGCTAACAGAACAGTAGCCTAGTTGAGATTGACCGCTGGTAAGTAGGGTAGCCCACCCATCAGTGGAAAAGAGACGGTTGAGGAAAAGGGCAACTTGCGATCGTTCCAATTTAAAAACTATATCCGGTACTGTTTTCTGGTGAGCATTTTTCCCCATCAGACCTAATTCTTCTAACCAGTATCTCAGCGGGTTTTTATGCAGGGTATTAATAGCCTCCATCCCTCGCCCGGCTAGTTGTTTTGGATCGACATCTAAAGTTTCACAGATGCGACTAAATAATTCTTGCTTTGGGAATGCCAATCCTAGCACCCAATTCGAGGCCAAATCGGGTGAAACCTTCAAGATTTTAGCAAATTCTTTAACATACAAATGTTGTTCTTTAAGGACTTTTTGCAAATTCAGACCAAAGAAAGATATTTTGTCTTTGTAACTGTCTCTATCGCCCATAACATAATACTCGGGTGCGCGTCTCCCTCGATCGTTGAAGCGCAATTTAAGACCTCCGAAGCTACTAGCAGCTTCGGCAAAGTCTTTTAGTATAGCAGTATTTCCATTGGTGAAGTGCGGCGCGCTGAGTGTCAAACAACCGTCACCAATGAGATAAGCCAATAATTTAACTTCACAGTCGCGGATGGTTTCTTTACCAAAAATATTCATCCTGCGGGGGACAGCAATTTTATCGCCTGCTTCTATCTCCGCCAACTGTCGCCATCCCTTAATCGTTAAAAATGGGTGGGTAATTGTAGTTTCTATAAACCGTCCGAGTCTTGTTGTGACGCGAAATACAGGCTTAATTCCATCATCTATAAAAGCAGATGGTCTAGTTAGATGAAACTTCCAATCTTCTCCTAAAGTTAGTAATTCAGCTTGACGTTTTTGATAGATTTCTTCAATGGTAACAAGGCTTCCATCGCTTAGTGTCGTTATGGTAGAGCTCGCTTCGCACTTGCCCATTGCCGGCCTCCCAGCAACGATGATTAAATCCGATCGCTGAAAGCCGCCTGTCATCGCATCTAAATCATAAAAACCGCACGGAATACCGGGAAGTGTGAGGCCTTCATTGCGATTTTCTAGGTCTTGAAATGTTTGGTTTAGGGTTTCGCCGATGGATACTAAATCTTGTTGCGGGCGGTCTTGAGTGATGCCAAAAACTTCTTGTTCGGCGCGGTCTAAGACTGTTTCTAGTGGCGCTGCTGTCTCGTAACCTAATTGTACTATGTTGTTGCCCGCTTCGATCAATCGGCGGCGCTGATATTTGTCTTCGACTAAAACTGCATATTGGTCGATGTTGACTGCTGAAACTGTGCGATCGACTAATTGTGCTAATTTAGTTAATCCTCCGACTTGTTCTAACTGGTTGCGATCGGTCAGCCAAGTCGTTACGGTCATTAAATCGGTGGGTTGACCCTGCAAAAATAGCCCTAATGCCGATCGATAAATGACTTGATGAGCGGTGATGGCAAAAAACTCGGGACGCAAGATTTCAGCAATTCGCGAAATAGCTTCGGGGTCGATTAAAATCCCGCCCAAAATTGCTTCCTCTGCCTCTATGTTTGTCGGCATCAAATCGCTCATTAGTCAATAGTCCTCAGTCATTGGTTATTGGTTATTGGTTATTGGTTATTGGTTATTGGTTATTAAAAAAACTTTTGACCAGTGTTTTCATGCCCAATGCCCTGCACAAGCCAATGCCCAATGCCCAATTACCAACTACTATTACATCGGCACAACTTGAATATTAACTTCGGCGGTAACTTCTGCGTGAAGTTTGATTTCAGCTTTGTATGTACCAGTGCCGCGAATTTCGGGTAGGGTGATGCCGCGCCGATCGACTTCTTGACTGGTAGAGTTGAAAATCAGCTCTGCTACTTCTTGGTTGGTGACTGTACCAAAAATCGCGTCTCCTTCGCCGACTTGCTTGGAGATGATGAAAGGCCCGGCTGCTTCCAGGGCGGTTTTGCGGACTTCGGCTTGCTGCTTGAGTTCTAGCTGGCGCAGTCTTTCTTCTTCTCTGCGGCGGGCTGCTTGCTTGAGAATGCCGGGAGTGGCTTTAAATCCCATTCCTTGGGGTACTAGGTAGTTGCGGGCGTAGCCTGGGGCTACTTCTACTACGTCGCCAGCTTTGCCGAGTTTGCTGACATCTTTGTTTAAAACTAATTGAACGCGCTTGGCCATGATCGTTGATTGTGGGGTTTTAACTGCAACTTTCTATAATAGCGAAGTTTTAGGGGCGATCGCAAGAGCGAAGGAAGTTCGGCAACGGATTTTGTAGCGGATGTAACGGATGTAACGGATTCAATAGATTCGGTGTTGAGGGAATAAGGATGAGATATCCTTTTTGGTGGGTTTATCCGTCTAAAGCCAAGGTGGTACAGCACTCGGAGAGGACTGAAGTCCTTACTGCGAACCTAGATTTAAGAAGGACTGAAGTCCTTACTACAAACCTGTTACGGGTTTTTTAGCTTTGGATCGATCGCGCGCGCTACCGTAGCAACTAACTCACTCGGATCGATCGGCTTAGATAAGTGTTTGTCAAATCCGGCTTGCAAAACTTGGCGCTCATTCCCTTCTCCAGCATAGGCTGTTAGGGCGATCGCCACCAACTCCCGACCCTGTGCCCCAAGCTGAGTGCGGATGTGACGGATCAGCATATAGCCGTCCATCTCGGGCATTCCGATGTCGCTGACGAGCAAATCTGGTGGAGTTTGGGCGATCGACAGCAACGCCTCAGCAGCAGATGACACCGAAATCACCTCTGCACCCGCGTCCTGTAGCACGAAGGCGACAAAATCGCGCGAGTCCGGCTCATCATCTACTACCAAAATTCTCAATCCAGCGAGCGGCAAAGATGAAATATCGGCACTCTCAGATGAATGACGTGCTGTCTCCTCCTGGGTTCTAGAAGCATCATTTAATAGGGGCAATCTCACCGTAAACGTCGCTCCTTGACCTTCTCCGCGGCTTTCTGCAAACACCCTTCCGCCGTGAAGTTCGATCAGTTGGCGGACGATCGCCAATCCCAATCCCAAGCCGCCAAATTTGCGAGTTGTGGCGCCGTCTTCTTGTCGGAAATGCTCAAAAACATAGGGCAAAAAATCGGGAATAATGCCTTTACCCGTGTCTGAAACTTGAATTTCAACTTCGCGTGCGATTTGCGCTAATTTAACTTCTACTCGACCGCCTTCTGGCGTGAATTTCACCGCGTTCGATAACAAATTCCACATAATTTGCTGCAAGCGACCTGTATCGCCGAGAACGATTCCGATATCTGGATTTAAGATTGTTTGAATTTGAATCTTTTTAGCTTCGGCTGCTAATTGCACGGTTTCCAAAGCAGACAAGATAATGGTGGCGATATTCACCGGAGCAACATTCAATCTGAGTTTTCCTTGCAGAATCCGAGACACGTCTAGCAAGTCTTCGATTAATTGAGATTGCAGTCGGGCGTTGCGCTCGATCGTCTCGAAGGCCTGGGCGGTTTTAGCCGCGGTCAGTTTGCCTGCGATCAGCAGTTGCGACCAGCCTAAAATCGGATTCAAGGGCGATCGCAACTCGTGAGAAAGCACCGCCAAAAACTCATCTTTAATCCGGTTAGCTCGCTCGGCTTCCGCGCGCGCCGTTTGTTCCAATTGCAGAACCAGATCGCGCTCGGTTTCCACTTGTTTGCGCTCTGTAATGTCGATCGCAGAACCGATATAACCCTCAAATTGTCCGCTTTCGGTAAATCGGGGAGCAGCCGCATCCAGCGCCCAAGAATATCCGCCATCTTTGCGCTCCAAGCGAAATTCCATGCTGTAAGGTTCCTGGCGTTCGTGGGCTCTCAAAAATGCGTTACTCGCCTGTTGCCTGTCTTCTGGATGCACCGCGTTTACCCAACCAAATCCCAAACCTGTTTCCTCAGTTTGACCTGTGAATTCATACCAGCTTTCGCTCAAGAAAGTGCAGTAACCTGTGGAGTCTGTTACCCAGACCATAAACGGAGCGTTGTTCGCCATATTGCGGAATCGCTGTTCGCTCTCAAGCAGCGTGGCTTCTGCTTGTTTGCGTTCTGTGATATCGCGACAGACAATCACTCCGCCTGTGATTTCTCTGCTAGCATCAACTACCGGATAACCGCTGATACTGATCCAGCGACCTTCGCAATCTTGGCGGCGGACAAATATCGCTACATCATTGACATATTCACCTTTGATTGCTCTGGTTAGAGGTAGTTCATCCTCGGGAAAAAGAGTTTTTTGGTCTGCCAAAAATAGTCCGTAGCTGCTCGACCATTCCTGAGAGGATTTTTCATTGGTTAGTTGACCGAACATTTTGACTGCGGCGCGGTTAAACAGCACAAATTCGCCTTGTTGGTTGGCGAGAATTAAACCGTCGCCAATGCTGTCTATAATTACTTGCAGTAACTTCGTTTGTTCTTGCAGCGCGACTTCGGCTCGCTTGCGATTTGTGATGTCGTTGGAAATGCCAATTAAGCCGATGACTTCTCCGGCTTCATTGCGGTAAGGAGCTTTTGTTCCCAGAAATGTGTGAATACCATCGGGAGATTCTTCGACGATTTCTGTTTGACCGGATTCCATAATTCGGCGATCGTTAGCGCTGACGATCGCTCCCAGTTCTGGTACTGCATATAAATCGCGATCGCGCCGCCCAATTACTTCAGCAGCAGGTCTTCCCAGCGCCTCTAGGGTGGCTGGATTGGCATAAATAATACATCCTTGTCGATCTTTGACAAAAATAGGCGTCGGTGCTGACTCGTTAATCGCATTCAAAATTGCATTTTTTTGTCGCAGTTCTTCTTCTGTGCGTTTGCGATCGCTAATATCGCTCCAATAAGCCGTAAATCCATCGGCTGCTGGATAGGCGCTGACTTCTATATACATTTGAAGCGACGGCGAAAACTCTTCAAACTTCACAGAAACTTGCTCGAAAACAACCCGATGAAATTCTTGATATACCAATGAATTGGATTCTCGCTCGGCGGGAAATAGCTCCCAGATCGATCGACCTAACAAGTCGTTTCTCGATCGCTGCGTCAGTTTTTCAGCAGCGGCATTAACATAGGTATAGCGCCATTGTGCATCGATCGCCATAAAGGCATCCGTAATACTTTCTAAAATACTGCTAACTTGCTGGGAGGCCGCAGAGAGCGCCAGTTCAGCGTTTTTGCGATCGGTGATTACTTCCGAAAAAATGATGATCCCGCCAATTTCACCGGTGTTGGTTGGCCAAGGGTGAATTTCCCAGCGCACCCAGTCGATCGAGCCATCAGCGCGGGGAAACGCCTCTTCAGGGGACATTTCGACGGCTCCCGCCAGACAGCGCTGGTGGATTTGTTTCCAACGATCGGGCAATTCGGGAAAGATGTCGTAGTGCGATCGACCTACAATGTTTTGAGCGCCCAGCCCGTAACTTGTCAGCCAGCGATCGCTCACCAGCATATACCGCATCTGGCGGTCAAACATCGCCACCCCCGCAGGCGAATGTTTCACGAACAGCCGCAGTTGCTCTGACTGTTGCCGCAGCAGATTTTCCGCCTGTTTGCGATCGCTGATGTCTTTGAAAAGCACGGCGACTTTGTGGCTCGGCGGCTCAGCAGTGTGAAACGCGGAAATCTCAAACCAGCGGTTCATGGCATCCGAACCCTGCTCAAAGCGCACTGGTTCGCCTGTCTGTGCAACTTTGCCGTAGATATCGAACCAATAATTTTCGAGTTCTGGAACGAGTTCGCGTGCAGTTTTACCGACAGCTTGTAGGAGTCCGGTTTGTTTCTCAAAGGCGGGATTGACTTCCAAAAAGCGGTAATCGATCGGCTTTTGGTTGTCGTCAAACAGCATTTCGATCGCGCAAAAGCCTTCGTCTAGGGACTCAAACAAAGTGCGGTAGCGTTCCTCAGAGTCGCGCAAAGCTGCTTCTACTTGTTTGCGATCGCTAATATCCACAAACGCCGATACACAGCCGCAGACTGCGCCCTGCTCGTCAAATAACGGCACCGCATTCATCAACCAATCAAACGTCTCCCCGTCCGATCGCACCATTTGAAATTCTGCATCTCGCACGGGGGCGCCCGAAGCCGCAGCCCGCTGCATTGGGAGCTCTGCTGGCCCGATTTCCTGGCCGTTGCTAAATAGTTTGAATGGAAGCAGTGCGGCTTCGTCTCCGCTTGCAGAAACATTGGCATCCGGTTGCACTGTTAGCATCGACTGAGCAAACTTGTTAGTGCGAATTACATGACACTGAGCGTCGCGGGCGATCGCAATCCCGACGGGTACAGCATCAAGGATTAATTGCAGTTCATTAACTCGCCACTCTAGTTCTTGGTTGAGCCGTTGAATTTCTTTTTTGCGAGCTTTGCGATCGGTAATTTCGTGCACCGTCACATTCACGCCCAGCACGCGATCGTCCTCGGATGTCAGCGGATAGAGACTCAACAGCCAAGTGCCTTCTACTCCCGGCTGCGCTGCATTCGTGCCGTGAATTTCGAGCTGTTCGAGGGGAACTTTAGTGGCGATAACTTCTCGGTAAAGCGGCTCTAAATCATCTGCTTGTTGTGGTAAGATTTCGCGCAATGTTTTGCCGATGTGGGCGGCGGCTGGGACTCCGTTAACTTCTGCGAGGCGCGAGTTGATGCGGACAAATCGCAAGTCGGTATCGATAAAGCAAAGTCCGATGGGCGCGCTAGCATAAATTGCCTCGATTTCTGCGAGTTGTTGGTGCGCCGTTTGTGCTTGTTTAATAAAAGCAGCCCGATCGGCTTTCTGGTCGGTCACATCTTGAAAATAAACGGCAATTCCCGAGGCGATCGGATAAGCTCGTACCGCATACCAAGCATTCAGCGGCCCATAAAAAGATTCAAAACTAACTGTAACTTGCTCTGTGGCGCAGCGGCGATATTCCTGCTCGAACAAACTGCCGGCAGATTCGGGAAACTCTTCCCAAACGCTGTTACCGATCAAATCTGCCGGGGTTCGATTTATCCACCGCGCCGCTTGAGAATTAACGTAGGTAAACCGCCAGTCTCGATCCAAAGCAAAGAAGCCGTCGTCCATACTTTCGAGGGTGTCTGAAAGTTGTTGGGCGGGCACCTCAGTGACGAATGCTGGCTCAGGTTGACCAATTTCGGTGAAAGTTGTAACTACGGCGTAGGGAGTCGATCGATCTGCTTGAAATAAAGGTTGAGAATCGATCTTCAACCAAATCAATTCTCCCTGCGGCTGATAGAAGCCCATGATGACATTGCAGCAGGGTTGTCCGGTTTGCAGCGCCACCATCGCCGGGTGCATTTCACCGGGAAAATCCGAGCCATCTTCACGCACAGTCTGCCACGGACAGTTGATGGAAGTGTTACCCTGCATTTGTTCTGCTGTGATCCCCAACAACTCTTGAGCGCGAGAATTGGAAGCCTGAATGCTGCCGTCTGCAAATTGTAGAACCATCCCTGCATCTGTTTGCCCTGGTGCCGCTTGGGCGATCGCTTTGTTATAGTTTGTGGAAGCAGACGGGTCGATTTTCTGTTGGGATTCAGTATTGCTTGGATTTTGCATCGGTTTCTAACAACGGTCGTTTTAATTTTGCTCTTGCCGATCGCGATCGTTAATTATAAGCAAATAATTCTGAGGAACTTTTACTTTAAATATGGTAATACCAATTTAATGTGAAGTTGCATATATCTCGATCCCCCTCGCATCCCCCGCATCGTTGCGGGGACGAAAGAGAAGAATCTTGTCCCCCCTCCCACCCTACCGCGTACACACAACTCCTACAAACCTGGCTGTGTCTGACACAACCCTTAGTAGGCAAGGTTTTTACGCGATCGAGCTTATTATCAATAATTTTAAATTATTGATAATAGTTGACGGGAAATCAAGGATTAAAAAAATAAATTTCCGTTTTTTTGGGTCATTTGATTTCCAACTCGACTTGTGTGTACACGGTAGCCTCCCACCAGAGGGGCGCCAGGGCGATCGGATTCGGGAGCAGCCTCATAAAAAATTGGTATAACAATTCAAACCTCACAAGGATGTCGATTGTGATATAGGAAGGTCGCTCTCTAGAATATTTATTTTATACCAGAGTTCCACGTCTTAACCAGTGGCTAAATTCAGCACGGGTGAGGTGGCAATTTTCTGGATGTTTCCCATCGGAGGTCAGTCTCGTCAGTAGTTTTCATGGCTGGTGTATATTATTACTAACTGCTGTTTCTCGTTACTCCGGGCTCTTTCGATCGTCCGGCGCACAGGTAACTAGAAACTCGGTTTATCGATCGAAGCCGATCGCCAAATTGGGATTTCCCATGTTTGTCTCAAGCATCAATAGGTGTTCCAATAGCTGCAAGCTTTCTATTTGATCGCTTTCCGTTTGATCGCTTCGCTAACGCTAACGAATTTATGCGTATATAGAGCCGTCTGCTTCCTCCTGTGCGAGAGTTTTTGTGAGGTTTGACAGTGCGCCTTTAACTTCCGTTCATTTCACACACTTAATCCGATGCACATCTTCATAGCCAGCGATCGCAACTACATTCTCGGGTTAGCAGCACTGCTCAAGTCTATAGATATCAATGTTAGCAAATCCGCTGCAACAAACGTAAAAATTAGTATTGTATCTGTCGGGATAGATGGACAGTCCAAGCAACAATTACAGAATTGCTGCAAATACCCGATTGCATGGCAGGAATTGCAATCTAATTACGGCGAACTGCTTTCACTGTATGGTTCAAAACTTAGTTACATTAGATTGGAACCGGGAAAGTATACCCAGGAAACAGAAAGGCTGATTTGGCTCGATGTCGATACGATCGTACTCGGAAGCCTAGAGCCACTGTGGGATCTAGATTTAGAATCTATGCCGATCGCAGTCGCAACTAACGTCTGGGGAAATCCCAACAACTCTCAAGATCGAAACCCTTATTTCAATGCTGGTGTTTTAGTTTACAACATGAAGCTTTGGGAGCAAGAGCAACTCTCGGAGAAGTTGCTGGAAAACGCCCGATCCAAGCTTTGGGGCGATCACGATCAGGGTGCATTAAATTTTGTTTTAGCCCGCAGGTGGAAGCAATTAGATCGAATCTGGAACAACCCCAATACGGATGATATGTCAACTAAAATTATGCACTTTATGTCCAAACCGAAACCATGGGAAACTTCTGCTCCGAATCAATTATGGCTGGATATGTTGTCTCAGACACCGTTTAAGGACGAACTGGTCAAAGTCAAACAGAATGTGAACTGGCTGTCGAGCTTAAAGCTAAAATTCAAAAGATTTGACCCATGGTTGAGGGAACCGACAATCAAGTTTAAGAGTTACGTCAATAACAAAAGACGTTAAGGTAATACCATTTTAGATTTTAGGTTTGAGATTTTCGACTGAGAATGACTTGCTGCATAATGGTTTGGAGTTTGCCTGCTGTTGCATTATTTTGGGGAAAATAATGTCAAAATCGGTCTTTCATGCCGCGCAATCGAGCGAAGGTTTGGACTGGATCGCGGGTGTTGACGAATTGTTGGAGGTTGGGAAAATCCCAGCGCAAAAAGGGGTTTGTGCTTTTCTCGATGCCGATCGATGATGGTATGGTAGGTTGCGATCGCCTGCGGGCCTCTTGGACTGCTATCAAGCGCTGCTGTAACTCAAGATTGTCGGGATCTGCGGTAATGGCGAATTGCAAGTTTTTCAGCGTGTATTCGTGGGCGCACCAAACTCTGGTATTGTCCGGCAAGTTTCGCAGTTGCGCGAGGGACGCTAGCATTTGAGCTGGAGTGCCTTCAAACATTCTGCCACAGCCTCCAGCAAATAAAGTGTCCCCGCAGAACAATTCGCCGCTTTCCCCTGGTTTGCTGGGCGCAAAATAGTAGGCTATGTGGGCTTTTGTGTGACCGGGTAGGAAGAAGATGGAGGCAGTGCGATCGCCAAATTCAACGATCTCGCCCGCTTGCAAAAAGACTTGCTGTCCCGGAATTCTGCCTCGGTCTTCGGCGCCGCCGTAAACTGTAAGTTGGGGGAAGCGATCGATCAGTTGCTGGTTGCCGCCTACGTGATCGCTGTGGTGGTGCGTGTTAAAAATTGCTGTTAATTCGGCTTTGAGCGAGATCAGTTGCTGCAAGACCGGTTCTGCGACGGCTGGATCGACGACTGCTGCTGTATGCCGATCGGGGTCGTGGAGCAAGAAAATGTAATTGTCCGACAGTACCGGAAGCCGATAAACCTGCATAGAAAACTGCCTCTTTGGGAAAACTATTATAGAATTCGATCGGTATCAGAGTTATCCCAACACAGAAGGCCGAATTATTAATTCTGCACATCTATCTTTAGGAGTAAAAGTCTGATACATTATTGATGCTGTTCCACAAATACATTTGTGGTATGTTTGTGGTATGGTATGCACGATTTCCAGGTGAATTGCTGCAATCGACTTTAATTATTCTGACATAAATGCGATCGAATAAATGCGAACATCTCAAAACAAATCGAGCTTAACAATCTATCAAATGGTCGATCGGATCGTAGCGTCTGGCAAGATTGCTCGCAGGGAACATTTAGTTTTAACTTCTGCTATCCTGTGCGATGATAAACTTTCCGAAGAGGAGCGACATCAAATCAATCGCATATTTGATTACATCCAAATTGGGCGCGTCAAGTTCATCGATTGAACTTTTCAGTTGACAGTTGACAGTTGACAGTTGACAGTTGACAGTTGACAGTTGACAGTTG
>NZ_JAUBOJ010000114.1:0-17714 GCF_036700185.1 Microcoleus sp. BM001215392
GTTTGCTTACTTGGCATTTTAACTGTTAGTTTAGCATACCAAGTAAGGAAGAACCCAATTTGAGCGCTCGCTTGACGGCAAACATGGAACTGACTCTGGGCAATCAACTGTAGATAAATTTAGCAAACTATTTGCCACTTAAGTCTTGCTCTTGCGAGCGAATCCTGACAAAAAAATACCGACTTATTCCTTCTGACTAACGACTAATGACGGCAGGACTACCCTTCGGCTACAGGGGGGCGAGCTGACTGATGACTAGCCTTCGGCTCCCTTCGGCTACAGGGGCGCAAGATGACTAATGACTAATGAGTTGTGTTAAAGACAATCTGCTAAAGCTCGAGCTAATTGTTTAGCGGTTTGAAAGCGATCTCCAGGCTTAGCTGCTGTGGTTCGCAAAATGGTATCCCGCAGTTTCGGGGCGATAGTCGGAATATTTTCGAGCTTAAATCCGTAACCTCGATTAATTTTGCCATAAAACTTTTGAGGGCTTTGGGCCGTCAGCAAAAAAATCAAAGTAGGCCCAATAGCATATAAATCGGACTGAGGGAGAGGCTGTCCTCGGTCTTGTTCTGGGGCGGTGTAACCTTCAACGCCGATGCGAGTGCCCGGAGGAGTGCCGATTTCTTTAACGGCGCCAAAATCCAGCACTGTAATGCTATTGTCACGGTGCCGTACTAGCAAATTAGCAGGTTTAATATCTCGGTGGACGATCGGGGGTTTTTGAGAGTGGATGTAGTCCAAAACCTCACAGGTTTGGATCGTCCACTCTATTGCTTGCTGGGGAGTAACAGGGCCGCGGTTGTAGATGCGTTTTTCTAAATCCTCGCCGTGGAGCATTTCCATCACCAAGTATTTTTTGCCGCCTTCGACAAAAAAGTCAAAAAACTGAGGAATTCCCGGATGGTGGAGGGCCTTGAGAGTTTTAGCTTCACGTTCAAACAGTTCTTGAGCTTTAACTATTTGAGCCATGTCAGCATTCATTTCCTTAAGAACTACCAGAGATGCTGCGGGTGAACTTCCGGGTTTTTGAGCTTTTGCTTTCTCTCGATCCCAAGCTAAAGTCGTTGTCCCCATACCGCCTTGGCCCAAAGTTCGCAGGACTTGGTAGTGACGGACTGTGCGATCGACTTTAATCGGTTCTCCGCAGTGGATGCAGAATAAATTCGCCGGCGGGTTTCCCGTGTGGGTGCACCTCGGAGTGGCAAGATTGAGGGTAGGGTTGGCTTCAATTTTGCCGCCGAGTTGAATAGTGATAGCTTGGAAATGCAAAGTAGGGCCGCCCCGCGCCAACTGGATCGTAGCACCATCGGAAATCCAGCCCTGAGACATGAGAATACCGTTAACAAAAGTGCCATTTGTCCCGGAATTCACTAAGTACCACTGAGGATCGGCGCCACTTGTAACTCTTTGTAATTCCACGTGCTGCCGCGACACTAGAGCATTGGGAATCACAACTTGATTTTCCCCAGAGCGGCCGATGCGGACGATCGACTCGCTCTCGAAACTCCACTGTTGCAGGGGGGTATTTTTTTCTGGATCTAAAAGAGTCAGCAGCATTTTCGATTGATGTGATTAATCTGCATGATTTGGCAGTGGCGGGCGAGCCGCAATTTATAGGTTGAGAGCATAGAGTATAAAACAATTTAAATTTCAATATTTAAATTCAAATATTAACAATTTATAAGCGCTCTGGAGTTTTATTTTTAAATTGTTCAATAGTCCAGACTGTTTAGAGTTTGTATTCTAAAATCCTTGATTTCCCGCTGGCAAGTTTTGTGCCAAGCAAGCGTTGCCCTGCCAGAGGAGCACCCTGAAACCCTTAGTGTATCTAGAAAATTACATACTAACTGTCCCAAGTGTTGATTTTCAACAATCAGCAACTCACAACAGCCGCGGTTATTCCCCCATGAGTTTAGTTTGAATCATTAGTTTTATCCAATTTTCATAATATCCTGATTTTTATTAAAGATTTTATAAGATTTGAGGCTCGGTTATTTTTGGGGGCGGTATTGGTATGTAAAATCATTGACAAGTACCAGCACTTTAAAAGTAAAAACGATCGAGCTCACAATTTCAAACACCAAGAATATGTTGACAAAGGCTAAACTTTTGCGTAGATGTTCTCTGGCTGCAACAGCCGGTGTGGTGGGATTGGTCTTGAGTGGGGCAAACTCAGCACAAGCTGCCTGACTTAATTTTAGTTTAAGTTTTTTTAATTAGACTAACTCTGTAGTCGGTGAAGGCTCCTTATGAAAATACTTTTTCGTCTAGCTACGGATTACCGCCCCTAGAAATTAAAGCTAGCAATCAATGGTTTGCTCTCAAAAGCTTTTCTGCAACCGTATTGGGGCTGTCGTGAAATTTGTCTCAAGCGAGGTTTGACAGGGTTCAATTGCTTTCCCCTTGGCTGTGGGCGCCCCTTGACCCCATCAAAACATGAGCTGTCTTTAAGCCTGAGACTTTTGGCGATCGCCCATCAACCATTGTGAAAACTCAGAGCCTGTTCCCGAACCTGGAACAATGGCAGGTTTAACTTGCTGCGGCGGCTGGCTTGGGGGCGGCAAAGAGAAAGTTTGCAGCATCCAAATCTAAAATCGAAATGGGCCTACCTGGGCGCGAATAATAATGGCCGTGATATTGTCGTGACCGTTGCGTTTGTTGGCTAATTCAATCAACTCGGCAACTCCGCGATCGAGATCGGCTTGGGGATTGAAGAGGGGTTCGAGAATGCTCTGCCAGTGAGTTTCCAACAAATCGTTATCTGTCAGACCGTCGGAGGCCAAAATCAATAAAGTATCTTCGCACAAGTCTAAAAACTGCACGTCAGGCTTGAGAAAATTACTGTCTCGCGGGCCGATGGCTTGAGTTAGTTGATAGGCGTCGGGGCGGGAATAAGCTGTTTCCGGGTCAACCCCGCGCTTAATTTCGCGCTGCCCTACTTCGTGATCTGAGGTAATTTTTTCTAGGGGTTGTCCTTTTTTGAGTCGGTAGAGGCGGCTGTCGCCGACGTGAGCAACGGCGAATTTGGTGTCTTGAACTAAGACTGTGACTAAAGTGGTTCCCATGCGGGCGCTGCCGGAGCGGCCGTCCTTTTGATTGATTTCAAAGATGGCTTTGTTGGCTAGCAGGACTCCTTGGCGGATGGTCTCTGCCTGGGGCAGTTGATTTTCCCAAGTGGTTTGAAAGAATTCTCTGAGGGTTTCTGCGGCTAATTGACTGGCTACTTCTCCGCTGTCGTGTCCGCCCATGCCGTCGCAGAGAATGTAAAGTCCTTTGGTTTGAAAGATTCGACCGAAGGAGGTTTCGAGTTTGTTGAGCTGAGTCCAGATGCTGAAAAAGTCTTCGTTGTGGTCGCGGGTGCGGCCGACATCGGTGAGGCCAGCTTCTTGTAAGCTGTAAATCTGGACGGGCATGGGCTGGGTTAAGACCTCGCCAACAACTTCTGAGGGGGAGGAGTCGGGACTCTGGTAATGCTCGCTCTGTGGGGCTGATAGGGCGGTCGGTGCGGGTTGGAGTTCGAGGGGAACGGTTTCTAGGCGCGATCGCAATTCTTCTATGGTGTTAATCTCACCCCTGTACATTTGTTGCAGGAGTTCCAGCAAAGCGCCAAACTGAGTGCGATCGGACTGGTTAAATATGGCCTGCCAGAGTTGCCCCAAATCTATCAGTTGCAAGTTTGAGCCGGCGGGTTCGGGATAGAGGTATTGCAGGCGCACAGAGGCAAAGGAAAACGAAGAGTCGGGGTTGACTCGCAAATTTGTCAGTTCCAACAAGCTTTGGCGGCAGTGCCAAGGTTCTAGGGCCGCCCAGAGTTCGGTCATTTCGTGGAGCCAGTACACAATTTGCTGGGTGGAAGTGGACGGCTGACTCCAGCGTTCTACCAGCAGCGGCCATTGCGAGCAGTCTTCTAGCAACAGCACTGCTTGTTGGTTGTCCGACCAGCTATCGTGAATGACTGGCAGATTGTGAGAAAATTGCCACCGCAGTGCCAGATAAGGTTCTGCTATGCCTTGGCAAAGCTCTGCTAGGGCCCAATTGGTGGCATTTTCTCCGGGTTTAACGGGGGTGGTGTAGGGGGACGTGCGTTTGGCGACGCTGGCAGAGTTGGCTGCTAGCATGGCTTTGAGGGGTGACATTTGCAGGGGCTGACAGTCCAATACTGTTACTGCTACGGTGTCTGAAGGTTTTCTGGCGGGCAGGGTTTCTAAGAGTTGGTAGCGCTGCTGGCTGTCTAAATAGGTTCCTGCTGGCTGCGAAGAAATTAAATATTCGGAATTGGGGGCTGGGATTTCTGGGGATTGGGGAACTGCGCCCTCGGGGCTGTCGGTTGCTTTCTCAGTTGGTTCGGGCCCGGATGCGGTTGTAAAATTGTTCTCAGATGCGGTTATTTCGCCCTGTGGTTCTGTAGTAGAGATTTTTTGGTTTGTTTGAATAGATTCTGGATCGATCGCCCCTACGGCGATTTCGGCGCTGGTTTTGGCACCACCTTCGGCGGCATGGGGCTGGGGATCTGTGGCTGCGCCGGCACTGATTTCTGTTGGGTTGGCGTCTGCTGTTGGTTGTAGCGAGTAGGTGGCTGGTGCGGTTTCAGGAAGTATGTCTGGTTTTTGTGCAAGCTCGGCTGGGGGTATGGTTGGCTCGTCTGGCTTAACTGCTGGAAAGCTCGATCGACCGCAGATAATCGCCCGCCACACTTGACCTGTTGCGACTCCGCAATTTTGACATAATGCGGCGCTAACAGCGACTTGGGCGTCGCATTGGGGGCAAGGTTTGTAAATTAGGGAATTTCCGCATTGTTGGCAAAACTTGTTTTGATCGGGATTTTCAAATTGACAGCGGGGACACAGGAGCATAGGGGTTTTAAATTGGAGATGTGCGATCGAGTGAAAGCGGTGGGGGAGGTTGGGGTTTGGGATGTGAGTTATCAGCTAGGAGTTTTGGGCGTGACTCGCAACCGATAACTTTCATTGCCCTATGCCCTATTTTATCGGCATCAATTGAGAACTAAGATATTTCTTAGAACTGAGATGTGGCATCGCTGTCAGGAATACACCGGGGGCTGAGGGGGAACAGGGCCTATTTTTGTGACCGAAAATGGTGCAATATCTGAGTTAGAAGGGATTTTCTGTGGAATCTTCTTGGAAAATGGTCTCTCGGGCGATCGACACAATGGTAGAAAGGGGTACTTCACAAAAATATTTCCGCCGGAATTGTTCTTCGGAGACTGCTGCTAGGAATTGCGCTGCATAACGGGCGGCTTGCGGAGAATTTGCTGCGGAGAATTGGATGGATTGGCTATCTAATAAGGATTTGGGGATGGAATCTCCTGCGTCTGGTTGGTGTGGGGTTGCGGTTTGTCTGGTGATGTGAAAAGCTCGATCGCGATAATTGACTGTGAAACCGAGATGTTTTAAGGTGATGAACCCGAGTTTGAGGGAGGTGTCGCTGATGCCGAGTTTTTGAATTAGTTGTTGTCTGGTGACGGGTTTGTTGGTGCGGCTGAGGTATTTGGCGATGCCGATTAGCTGTTGGCAGATTTGCTGCGGCGGTACGGCTGGGGGTAGACTGTAAGCGACGGCGAGTTTTTTTTGAGCGTGCTGTGCTTGCCTAAACCAGATGCGCAGTTCGTCCCAGCTTGCGGGGCATTCTTTGAGGACGATCGAGTTTTGGCGATCGAGTATTTCTGAACTCTCCACTAAATTTTGTGCAGATATTTGAGTTTCGGAGTTGGCGCAGGCTGGTAATAACTCTGCTGGGTTATTTTTGTTGCGCCAGTCTACGATCCAGTCTATGTTAGTCGGGGAATGGATTTGGCTGTGTTCGGCGCGCGATCGCACTGCTAGGAGGCGCACTTCATACCGCGATTTGTAAGTATTAAAATCGAGTTCGACTGTGGCGTCGCAGCGCCCTTGAGGAACTTCGTTTTGATAGTGTCCCCACCAAATGCCAGAAAATCCTGTATCGCTAGACTGATCTCTAATGGTAAATTCGGTTTTGATATATTCTACTTTGTGCCCTTTCAAGTCTTTAATTTTTTGATTCCAGAGATTGTCAAACCAACAATTTTCAATCATCAACTTGGGTGGGGGGTTGCCCATGCCGCATGGTTCGAGCAATTTGAGTTCTTGAAATAACTCTTTGCCTAATTCGGAGACAGTAACTGTGAGGTCGGCTTTAACCGGGGCTGCTGTTAAATTTTCCGGGCTGTATTGTTGGCGCAGTTGCTGATTGACTGCTTCGGTAAATAGGGGGATATTTTCAACTGGGAGACTCAATCCGGCAGCGAAGGGATGACCGCCGAATTTTTCCAATAAGTGTGCTTGGTCTTTGACTAATTGGTAAAGGTCTATTTGATTGGCAGAACGCGCCGAACCTCTGGCTATTTGAGATTTTTGATGGGGAATTTGAGATTGAAAAATAGTTGGTGATTCGGGGATAGAAGTGTCAATTGATTGGGTTTGGGGCAATTTTTCGGGAGTTTCTTGGGTTGTTTCTGTGCTGAATAAAATCGCGGGGCGACCGTATTCTTGGGCGATTTGTCCTGCTACTAATCCCAATACTCCTACGGGCCATTGGGGGTCGCTGAGGACGATAACGGTAGTTGTTGACAGGTCGAGTTTGGCTAGTTTTTCGGCTGCGTCTTTGGCTACGTCTTTTTGTAAAGATTTGCGCCGGGAGTTGGCAATTTCGGTTAAATTTGCTAGTTCTTCGCAGCGTTTTTTGTCGCGGCTGGTGAGGAGTTCTACGCAGAATCTGGCCGAGCCTTGAATGCGGCTGACGGCGTTGATTCGGGGGCCGAGGCCGAAGGAAATGTCGGTGGGGCGATCGCCCGTTTTTTTGCACAGTTCGAGCAATTTTGCAACTCCCGGGCGGGTGGGATTGGCGATTTGTGTTTGTAGTTGTTCGATGCCGAGTTGTGCTAGGTAGCGGCAGTCTCCTGTAAGTTGGACTAAATCGGCAATTAAGCCGATCGCTACTAATGACAGTAAATCTGCCAGAGGTCGCTGCGGAACCTCGGGTAAAGTGTGATACAGTCCTTCGATTAATTTGTAAGCTACCGCCACGCCGGAGAGGTTGAACAGTGGGTGGTGGGGTTCAAAATAGCGTGGATTGATAATTGCTGTGGCCCGAGGGCGATCGTCGGGTAATGTATGGTGGTCGGTGATAATTGTATCGATACCTAAACTGGTAGCATATTCGATTTCAGCAAGGTTTGTACTGCCTGTATCGCAGGTAATAATTAAGCTAATTCCCAATTTTTGCAAGCTGTCTATGCCTGGGATATTGAGTCCGTGAGATTCGGTTAAGCGGTTGGGAATGTAATAAATTAGTTGGTCGTCTTTGGCAAAAAATTCTCCTAGTCCGTCCCACAAAACCGATGTTGATGTAATGCCGTCAGCGTCAAAGTCTCCCCAAATTGCAACTTTTTCGGCGCCGTTGATTGCTTGCTGAATTCTGGCGATCGCCCAGTCCATTTCTATTCCAAATTCAAACGCACTTGCTGGCTGGTACAGTTTGGGATTTAAGAAACCAGCTATTTGTTCCGGGTTGTGAATTCCTCTGTACCAGAGAAGTGCGGCGGCATATTTTCCCGGTAGTTCCGGGGCGTGGTTTCTGACAGCTTGTAGCAGCCAATCTGGCGGTTGGGATAATGGTTGATTTTGCCAGTTTTGAGAGAGTTCGGTCATCGGTTATTTCATGAATTATTCTAGGGTTTCACTTCGCCAACAATCTTTGATTCAGATTCATAATATCTATAAATTTGCCGCGACTGGGCGACTGTCCGAAGTTAGTTCTGTGGCGGGTGAAGACCTCAAAAATGCGGTTGCTGCGGAGATTGCTCGTTACTCAACGAAAAAATTCGGATCGACCAGGTTTGTCGCTTCCCAATGCGTCGAGGATTGAAACTGTTTTACCAAAGAGTTTGCATAGTAAAAAGTTTAGTTAAATAGATATTTCGTCGATTATAGCAAGGTTGGGCAGCCAATTTGCAGGAGTTTCTGGGGCAAAATTTGGCGAGTAAGTTTTGGTTTCTAGGGTGCGGTTGCAGCGAGTGGCGAATTGACAGGAATCGCAAAGATTGGCGGTAATTTCTACTTGAGGCAAAAAATCGCCACCTTGAGTGTAGCATTGTCGCCAGTTGCTGAGGTTGTCCAAAAGGCGGGTTAAATCTTGTTTGGTGCGATCGTGCTCTGCTTGGCTGTAGGAAAAAGTCAGTTTTTGTGGCGGTTCTTCTGCTCGCAATTGTACGAACCAGTATGTCATGGATACTTGTTCTGGGGAATAGTCGCTGGTTTCAACTAAGACATATAAATAGAGGCGAGTTTGCCAACTTTCGGCTATCCGTTTGGATTTTTGAGGGCGGGGATAGGTTTTCCAGTCAAGAATTTGAGCTGTGTTTGGTTCGGCTATTAATAAGTCGTAGATAACGGTGAACAGGTAGTCTTGAACAATTAGGGTGCGGAGGTGTTCGGCTTGGCGGAAAATTTGGTCGCTATTTTCTGAACTCGCGAAAAGTTCGGGTGCTGCATCGATCAAGGCTGCGACGCAGCGTCCAATTTCGGGGTCTTGTTGGATGATAGATGCGATCGGCAATCCGAGCTCTCGCTGCTGCATCAACAGGTGAAAGCGGCTTCCCCACGCCAGTTTTTCTTGGTGTTCTGGCGAGGTGGTGGTGGCGAGCAGTTCTAGATAGCTGTGTTGGAATTTACGGGGACATTCCTCGAATATTTTGAGTTGAGTTTGGGAGAGTCGGAACATTTTTGGGTGTGATGTTGTGGGGTTTTGACAAGATTTGGTAATCGGAGTTTTTTCAGGTAGGCTATCTGCGATCAAAACGTTTGATCGTTCGGACTTTAGTCCTCCGATTCTGAGGACTAAAGTCCTCACTACGAACCAGCCAATCTTATTATTTATGGTCGTTCGAGCCGACACTATCTCAAATACTTAATTTGATACTTCGGGAAAGGCAAGACCGTATCTTTGGCAATTTTCCCGAGCTTGAAATTATGGGATTTAGATAAATCAGCGACATCCCAAAGAATCGCGAGTAGAAATTCCTGTTTGAGAATTAATCCCGCTGGCTTTGGTGCACAATTCTTTAAGTTGTGCGCCGTCCATGATTGAGTCTGTAAAATCAGCGCCTGTGATATTAACTCCGTCAAAAGTAGAACGCAGCAAAATTGTTTCGGCTAAAATGGCATCGCTTAAGTCAGCATTAGTAAATTTAACTTGATCGATCATCGCATTGGTTAAATTGGCGCCGTGCAAATTTGCCTGAGTCATTACCGAAGCGCTCATAATTGCTCCTCGCAAATCGGCATTAGAAAAATTAGTCAAGTCCATATTAGCGTTAGAAAATTCAGCGGAGCGCAGGATTTGACCGGAAAAATCGCGTCTTGTCAGTTCGGCGTTGCTGAAGGACAGGGGCGGTGGATAATATTTAGATTGAGCTTGGGCTGCGCGCGGCAGGATGAAGATGGTTAGCGCCAATAGGAGTGCTGCTAGTTGCCGGAGTTTCATAAATCTGGGATTCTCGCAAGGTGGGTATTTCGTAGTGTATCCCGAACTTTGGTCGATCGACTAAACAGTTACAATCTAAATTAATAGTGATGGAGATGAAAAAAACGATATGCTAAGTTTTTTCTTAACTTGGATAGTAGCCGCAGTTTCGCTGGTGATTACCGCTAACCTTGTACCAGGTATTTTGGTGACGAGCTTTCCGGCGGCGATGGTGGCTGCTGTGGTGATCGGATTTGTGAATGCAGTTGTCAGGCCGATTATTACATTGCTGACGCTGCCTTTGAGCATTCTTAGTTTAGGTTTGTTTTTGTTTGTGGTGAATGCAATTTCGCTTTCCCTGGCTTCGTGGTTGGCTGGTGCGTTCAGTATCGGCTTTGCAGTTAATGGTTTTTGGCCTGCTTTGTTTGGTTCGATTGTGTTGTCGTTTGTTTCTGGGTTGATTGGTCGATTTGTGAATGCCGGCAGTGTTGAGTAGTCAGATATTATCCTAGATAGTCGATCGGGCAAACTGCAACCGCTACTGTAACAGAGCCGAGTTTTTTGTCCGAGCGAAATATTTTTTTCGGAACTAACAGGGGCTGCGCAGCGCCCATCAACGGAGAGAAACGCAGATGATTGATGGATATCTGCGTTTTTTGGTGTTGGTGGGCGGTTACAATTTGGGCGATCGCGCAAAGTGCAGCGGCTTCTGCTACGCTGGGCGTGCCGACTGCTGTTGCTGCAACATCTGAAGGATTGGGGACTGCTACGGAACTTAAAACATCAGCCGCAAAGGTTTTTAACAGCCAATTTCGGGCTTGACAAAGTTCCACCAAGCCGATTTCGCCTGCTTTAGTGTCTATAGTAGCAATACCTGCGATCGCACCTTCAGCTAAATGATAACTGCGACAGACATTTTGAATCGCAGTTTCAATTAATTCTCGCGAAGTTCGGGCCTGACAACCTATCCCTATCCACAACACTCTCGGATGCCACTGAACCTTTGGCAAAACAGATTCCGGTGCAAATTTTCTCTGAGTAAAACTAATCCAAATTCGCCCTTTGATAGGCGATCGATTTTCCCCTTCCCAATACAAAGAATGTTTTGCTGGCAAACTGTTTCGCCACAAAGTCGAACCAACTTCTTGAATTACTTCTACAGTTTCCCCTCTCTGCATCGCAGCGGCAACTCCGGTCCAGTCGCCTGTCCCGCGATTCCAACCGTTGGGAATGTCTAGCATATTTAAAGTAAATTCATCCCTCATTATTGAATTATCTATTCCGTATTTTCACTGAGACTGCAATCTTAAAAATCTTTTAACATTATTTGTCGATCTTTTTTGTACAATCATTTTAACGCAAACTGCAAACAAGAAAACATTTAATATGGTAGAACTGAACCAGTTACTGTTAGAGTTTGAAAGCAACCTCACCTGGGAAGCAGTGACGAAAGAATGGAAAGAACGTCGCGACAGTTGGGTGAGTGACGTAGAAGCAGCAGTCAATCCGTCACAGCTAGCAGAATTTATAGTTGAATTGGAATCAGACATCGAGTGGGAAGCGGTGCAAAATCAATGGAAAGGGCGCCGGGAAAGTTGGGTAGAAGAATGTCAGTCAGCATCGACTCTTGAAGAAGTATCAAGTTTATTGCTGGAACTTGAAAGCAATACAACTTGGGAAGTAGTTTCCGATGACTGGCAGGAAAATCGGGAGAATTGGGTACGACAAATGTACGAGTTTAACGATGAGTAATAATTCACTCAATCAAAATCTATTTTCATAGTCAATGATGTGCCGGCTGTGCGGTTAATTATCTCGCTTCCCTCAATTACTTTAAATCCCGATCGCTCGTACAAATTCTGGGCCCGATTTGAGCTTCTGACACTCAGGGATACCGCTGGGTAAGATGCTTTCGCTTGGGACAACAAACGAGCCAGCAATTGAGTTCCTACACCCTGATTGGTATATTCTGGAAAAACCGCGATCGCCAATTCCGGGATAGTATCGTCAATCCAGCCAAACCCCCTGTCATCCCCTGCAAACAAACGCAGCCACGCCGCTCCTATGGGCTGGCTGCTGTTCAATTCAATTGCTACGAAGCCCATATCGCCTGCACGTCCCCAATGCTTGACATATTTCGCAATTAAAGGATGATTCACCACGTCTTCCACCGTTGATTCACCTTCTTCTGCAATGTGCGCCGCTTCGTACAGCATTTGCCAAAGAAAAGGCTCGTCTTCCTGCGTTAGGGGCCGAATAGAATAGTCTAAGATTTTGTTCATAAGTAGAAGAAAGTTCGGCAAAGGATTCGGTTCACGGATTTAACAAATGTGTGGAAGAATAAGAAGGAAAAAAATGCGAACTACTAATGACTAATGATTAACGACGTTCGCGAGCGGGGACGCTCGCGCTAATGACGTTCGCGAGCGGGGACGCTCGCGCTAATTGCAACTAACAACTAACCACTGACAACTGACTAATCCTTAACCAAAACTCCATTCAGAAAAATATCTGCCAATCCTTCCGCCATTTCCTGCATTTCCTGTGGGGAAGCATTCGGCTCCATTATCGTATTTTGACTGAAACCTGCGACGGCAAACATTCCCAAAAATACTTGAGCGACAATCTTCGGATTCATCTTGCGATAAACTCCTTTTTCCATCGCCGTTTCAAAAAAAGCCTCAGCCACAATACTCATTTTTCCGATGACTTCCAACTGAATTTTGTCGCGCAAATCCGGGTGAAATTGCGCCTCCAAAAAACACACCCGCATCATATCGCTATTCTCGCGGATATTCAGCATCCGCCTGCGCATCACCTGAGCCACTGCTTTGTAACTGCCCATTTCGCTCAATTCTGTTAGCAAATCTGTCAGTATTTCCACCCATCCTTCCGTCGCTACCTCAACCAAAATCGCTTTTTTATTATCAAAATGCCGAAATAACGTACCCTCCGCCACCCCCGCCGCTGCGGCTAAATCCCGAGTTGTCGTACCGTCGTATCCGCTGCGAGCAAACAACCGCTGAGCTGCTTGTAAAATTCGCTTCTTGGTTTCTGTTTCTGAAGGAGGAGATTGATTAAAAATTCGCATGGCTTTGCAATTGATAATTTGCGACTTGGAACTGTGGGTTTGGGACGGGCGGACGAAATAATGTTAAGTTTTAAGTTGTGCGCGACTTTAATCCCAAACTCAAACTCCTTGCCAAGCCCCAGACCATTTTTGAAATTGGCTGTATCAGCCTAACATCTGCGGCGCAACAGATCGCTTATGCCTCCAAAAATCTTTATCCTTAGAAAAGACTCTCTGGCCGCCGATCACAAACATTTTTTTGTTTGACAATCCAAAATCTCCAATCTAAAATCTAAAATCTAAAATCTAAAATCGAATGACCCCGCAGTTCCAAAAACTACGCGCGGCGAAGCTATCCCGTAAGCAATCGCCCCGCAAAACTCGATTCATCGCCTCGGTACTCGCCGCTGTGCTGCTGTGGTGGGCAATTTCCCCCGAAATCGCCTCCGCCCGCGAGAACCCCGCTAACGGCTCCCAAGCAATCTCTGTTCAACCGTCGCTCGATCGAGTAATCAACCAAGTCACGGAATTTAAGCTCGACAACGGCATGACTTTCGTGGTGCTAGAAAGGCCCAGATCCCCGGTAGCATCGTTTCTGATTCATGCCGACGTGGGAGGTGCCAACGAACCCGACGGTCAAACGGGAGTCGCCCACTACCTGGAACATTTAGCCTTTAAAGGTACGCCAAAAATCGGCACTACCGACTACAAAGCCGAAAAGCCGCTGCTAGAAAAACAAGACCAGCTTTTTGAGCAAATGCAAGCAGCCAAGGCGATCGGCAAAACTGAAGAAATCGCCAAAATCAAAGCAGAATTTGACAAGGTTGAATCCGAAGCTTTGCAATTTGTCAAGCGCAATGAATTCGGCAAAATTGTCGAACAAGCAGGCGGAGTTGGATTAAATGCCGCCACTTCTATCGACTCGACCATGTATTTTTACAGCCTCCCGGCTAACAAATTAGAGCTGTGGATGTCGCTGGAATCAGAGCGCTTTCTCGAACCTGTTTTTCGGGAATTTTATAAGGAAAAACAGGTAATTTTAGAAGAACGGAGGCTGCGCACTGAGAATTCGGCGATCGGGCAAATGGTCGAAGTTTTTGCTGACAAAGCTTTCTCTGTTCATCCTTACCGCCGTCCGGTGATTGGCTACACTGAAGACATTAAGAACCTTACCCGCAGCCAGGTGCAGACATTTTTTGATACTCACTACATCCCCAGCAAGCTAACTGTGGCGGTGGTAGGAGATGTGAAAGCTGCGGAGGTGAAGCGACTCGCTCAAATTTATTTCGGCCGCTACAAGGCGAAACCAGCGCCTCCTGAATTGCAAATTGTGGAGCCTCCGCAAACTCAAACGAAGGAAGTGACGCTGAAGTTAAAAACTCAACCTTGGTATTTGGAAGGATACCACAGGCCGGCGATGAATCATCCCGATAATGCGGTTTATCAACTCATTGGTTCTTTGCTCAGCAGCGGCCGCACTTCTCGGCTTTATAAATCCTTGGTTGAACAACAGCAATTGGCGCTAGCTGCTCAAGGTTTCAGCGGTTATCCGGGGGAAAAGTACCCGAATTTGATGCTATTTTACGCTCAAACTGCTCCGGGTAAGACGGTTGATGAGGTAGCAATAGCTTTGAGTAAGGAAATCGATCGCCTAAAAACCGATCCGGTGTCTGATGCAGAGTTGGAACGGGTGAAGACTCAGGCGAGAGCTGGTTTGTTGCGATCGCTCAATTCTAATATGGGTATGGCATTTTCGCTGCTGGACTATCAAGTAAAAACTGGTTCGTGGAAAAATCTGTTTAAGCAGTTGGACGATCTCGCGGCTGTTGCTCCTGCTGACATTCAGCGAGTAGCTAAGGCAACTTTCCGCCCGGAAAATCGCACGATTGGCAAGCTTTTGTCGCTGTAAGAAGAAGCCTCGATTTGGACTCGGCGGTTGAAACCGCGACTATACAAACTAAGTCTGCCTCCGCAGACTAAGACTCGGCGGTTGAAACCGCGACTATACAAACGAAGTCTGCCTCCGCAGACTGGGAAATAGACTCGCATCTAGGGCGGGCACAGAGCACCGCCCCTACGCTATTTCACGATATCAAACTTAGGAGCAAGAATGAAAAGGACTAAATTGAGACTAAAAAAAGTCAAGTTATTTCTACTGTCGCTTTGCTTTTTTACTGTTTCACTTGGCACGTTTAATTTATTGCCTTCCCTAGCTGCTGGCCCGAAGCACTACGATGAATTGAAATTCCCGCCGGTGCCAGAAATTAAACTCCCTAAATACACTCGCTTTGAGCTAAAAAATGGCATCCGCGTGTATCTGATGGAAGATAGAGAACTTCCGCTAGTCGGGGGGACGGCGCTATTTCGCACGGGCGATCGTTTTGAACCTGCTGATAAAATTGGATTGGGAGGTTTGACGGGAGAAGTGATGCGAACTGGTGGTACGAGCCGCCATACGGCTGATGAATTAAATCAGTTGTTAGAGCAGCGAGCTGCTTCGGTAGAAACGGGGATTGATGTTACTTCTGGTAACGCTAGTTTTAGTGCTTTAGCTGAAGATGTGGAACCCGTATTTGACTTGTTTGCGGAAGTGCTTCGGGAGCCAATTTTTGCTCAGGAAAAGTTGGATTTGGCGAAGAATCAAGAGCAAGGTGGCATCGCCCGTCGCAATGACGATCCTAACAGTATTACTGGCCGCGAGTTTCAAAAGTTAATTTACGGATCTGGCAGTCCCTACGCGCGCACGGTAGAATACAAGACTCTCGGCAATATTTCCCGCAGCGATTTGGTGGGTTTCTACCAGAAGTATTTCCACCCCAAGAATATGATTTTGGGTATTTCGGGCGATTTTGATACGGCGAAAATGCGATCGCTCGTTGAGCAAAAATTCGGCAATTGGGTACCGACTCAGAGTGCAGAAGTGCCTGCGCTACCAGCGGTAACGCCTGTAAAGGGCGGCGGCATATTTTTGGTGGATCAGCCGCAATTAAGTCAAAGTTACGTGCAGATGGGGCATTTGGGCGGGATGTTGAACAGTCCAGATTACGGTGCTTTGGACGTGATGAATGGGGTTATGAACGGTTTTGGCGGGCGTTTGTTCAATAATGTGCGATCGCGCCAAGGCTTAGCGTACACGGTTTACGCGGCTTGGAGTCCGAGATTTGACTATCCTGGGACGTTTGTGGCTGGAGGCCAAACGCGATCGGACGCGACAGTACCGTTTATTAAAGCAATCCGCGCTGAGATCGATCGTATTCGCACCGAACCAATTACCGCCGAAGAATTAGCTTTTGCTAAAGATTCCACCCTCAATTCTTTCATCTTCAAATTTGAAAACCCGAGTCAAACTTTGTCGCGACTAATGCGCTACGAATACTACGGTTATCCCGAAGATTTCATTTTTCGATACCGCCGCAGCATCGAAGCAGCCACAATTGCTGACGTGCAGCGTGTAGCTAAGACTTACTTGAAACCGGATAATTTGGTAACGTTAGTAGTGGGAAATACTGCGGCGATTCAACCGCCATTATCGAGTTTGGGAACAGCGGTAAAAGTGCAATCTGTTGATATCACAATTCCGTCGGCAACTTAATCAATAATTCGTGTAACGCACCAGACTATTGTGTGGTGCGTTGCTGTGATATTTTGACTTTAATTTGGAAATTTTAGATGTATCCGCACGCTACCGCTACTGAATAATATAATGAATATCAACACGCAAGAGCAATTCGAGTTAATTCTAGCTTCTAGTATAGAAAGTCAAGAATTTATCAGATTAACTTTAGGAAAATATCGAGGCAAAGAAGACGGTTTAACTAAAATTATTGTCAGAAGCGTACAATTTAAATCAAGCATAAAACTTTCTTTTACCTATAGCTACAAAACTCAGGAAATCGTCAAAAATTACATAATTGCAGAGGGAATAAATTTAATCAAAACCCTGACGGGAAGTGAATTTATGAGTATTAGATTATTCTCGCTCGCGCAGGATGTCCAACTTGAATATGGCAAAGATGGCAAACCAAAACTCAAATTTATTAAACCTACTTTTACCAATCCCGTTGATACGGCTCCGCAGGAACACGACCGCCAGAAAAAACGGTATATTCAATCAGAAAACAATTTATATCTCACAGCCTTAGGTATTACCAACAGTCAAGGTAGTATCGTAAAAACAATGGAAGATAAGTTTAGGCAGATTAATAAGTTTGTAGAAATCATAAATGGCTTACTTGAATCATCAGGATTGGCAGCGAAGAGTCATATCTCTGTAGTTGACATGGGTTCAGGCAAAGGGTACTTAACTTTCGCAATCTATGATTTTTTGAACAATGTTTTAGACAAAGAAGCATCAGTTATTGGTATAGAAAGCAGAATCAACTTAGTCGATTTTTGTAACTCTGTCGCCCAATCAGTTGAGTTTAAAAATTTACATTTCAAACAAGGCAATATCAGTAACTATAGCGCCGAAAAATCAGACATAACCATCGCACTTCATGCGTGTGATACTGCAACAGATGATGCAATTTATAAAGGGATAAAATCTGATTCTTCTTTGATTATCTTAGCACCATGCTGTCACAAGCAAGTTAGGAAACAAATTCATCCGAATATGGTTTTGAAGGAGCTGCTGAAATCTGGCATTTTGCTAGAGAGGCAATCGGAAATAGTGACTGATGGATTAAGAGCGCTTTTACTTGAATTGTCTGGCTACAAAACCAAGGTTTTTGAGTTTATAGCGGCTGAACATACGAGTAAGAATATAATGATTGTGGGAATCAAAAGCAATCAGAGTATTAACAAGGAGCAGATTATTGGACAAATCCAAGAAATTAAAAAACTTTATGGAATAAAGTTTCACTATTTAGAAACTTTACTGTTTCCTGATGTCTTTATTTCCCCCGATCTAGCTACTATAATTAATACTGAGTCTGTAAGTAATCGCCCTATAACTTAGGCTTAGCTTGAATTCGCGGATCGAAGTCCATATTTCCCGATTTGGTAATATGGGAACTTCTGTAAAAGTGCAATGTGTTGATATCACAATTGCGTCGGCGACTTAACGATGATTCGTGTGATGCACCTAACTATTAGACAAGAGTGCAAAAATCCTAGAAGGGCGTAGCATTTGGACATAAAATCT
>NZ_JAUBOJ010000115.1:0-17686 GCF_036700185.1 Microcoleus sp. BM001215392
TGACAACTGACAACTGACAACTGACAACTGACAACTGACAACTGACAACTGACTATTCTGTAATTTTCAGCTCGTACAAATTCCAGAAAGCACCGCCGATCGCACTATAGCGAATTCCCGAAATGCGATCGCGCACCGCCTCAAAAGTCAAGGGATTCACCATATAGATAAACGGCACTTGTTCCGCTATAATCTTCTGCGTCTCCCCATAAAGTTCTTTGCGCTTCGCCTCATCAAGCTCTTGGGAAGCTTTTACGTAAAGGTCATCAATTTTCTGCTCCCAGTCGTAAACTTCCCAACCCTTAATTGGTGGTTCTCCGGCTTGCGGGCCCTGATTGAAACTGTGTAAAGTCCCCTTAACAGACCAAATATTATAGCCACTGTGGGGTTCCAGCCCTCCCGTAAAACCGCCGAGGTAAGTATCCCAATTTTTACTCAGGCGCAGTTTTTCCACATAAGTGTTAAAACTCAGGAACTGCGTATCAATTTCCATCCCCAGCTTACCCAAATCTTGCTTAATTTGCGTTCCCATTTGCTCGCGGACTTTTTTTCCAGCAGCCATCAACAAAGTAAACCGCACTTTGTTGCCCTCAGCATCCAACAATTCGCCGTTACTATTATACTTGAATCCTGCACTTAACAGTAACTCTTTCGATTTTTGCGGATCGTAACTGTAAGTTTTCAATCCCTGTTCTGGAGACAAGTAGAACGGACTTTGTGGCGGAATTGGGGAATGCAGCGGCGCGCCAAGTCCGCGATAGATATTGTTAGTCATGCTGTCGCGGTTGATGCCGTAGGCGATCGCCTGCCGAAACTCTTTATTCGCGAACCAGCGAGACTTAACCGGGTCTACAAACGGCTGATTTTGAGCGTTGCGCCCCTTATTCAGATTGAAACACATAAACACACTGCCAGTATCCGGGCCACCGTTGAATATCGTATATTTGCCGCGTTTTTCCTCCCGTTTCAGCAGCGGAAACACCTCCGGCTGCACGTCCAGAGTATCCAAATCGCCCGAGCGAAAATTCAGGAGTTGAGTATCAGTATTTTCGATAATTTGCCAGACAATTTGCTGGAGGTAAGGCTGACTGTTACCCTGTGCATCTTTGCGCCAAAAATAGGGATTTCTTTCCAAAACAACGCGCTGGTTGGGAGTATAACTCAGCATTCGGTATTGACCGTTACCGACAATTTTTTTAGGCTCGGTATCCGTGCCCCAAGTATTCAAGAATTTAGGCTTGCCGTCAGCCTCTGTATTGGTAGCAGCTTCCTGCAAAATATGAGCTGGTAAAATAGGGATTCCCCCAGCATATCTAATAAAAGGAGCGAAAGGTTCTGGTACTGAAAATTCAACGCGGCGGCTGTCAATTTTTTTGACTTTTGGGAATTGGCGACTCATACCAACTCTCAGAGTATCTTTCAAACCGCTAGGAATTTTGTCATTGAAATAAATTTTTTCATAGCTAAAGATAATGTCATCAGTAGTCATCGGTTCGCCATCCGACCATTTCAATCCCTCTCGCAGGTTGAAGACAATCTTTTTGCCATCTTTAGAAACCTCCCACGACTCAGCTAAACCTGGTTCTAGCTTCGATGTCAAGCCGTTTTCGTTGATCAATCCCTCATACATATAGCCAAAAATGCTGTATGCAGATTGATTTAGCGGATAGTTGAAGGTGGCGGGGCCGCTGGGGGTGGGAACGACGAGCCTGTTTGCTAAGTTAGTCGATCGGGCCAGACTGCAAGCTGAGAGACTGACGGCTGCAATTGCAGCGAGCACAATAGCCAACCAGCGGCGTTTTGAATGTAAAATAGGAAAATTTTTCATAATTATTGACCAAAAATATGTTTTTGCATCCGGGCTTATAGCGACAGCGCCCAAATCCCTGATATAAACAGCGCTGTCAACTGTCAACTGTCAACTGTCAACTGTCAACTGTACCACCTGCGTGCAATTATGATTGAGATTGTAGCCAACCTAGAAAGTTTTTAGTGACAGAGAAATACTTTGTAATCCCCGCCTCTCGCAAAGTATTTTGAACTTCCGGTAGACCAAATTCTTTGACGTTACCGCTGAGAAATACTTTGGTTTCTGTGGAATGCGATCGGGCATGACTGAGGATACAGTGTAAAATCAAATTGTCTGTTGGATCTTTTTTGATAAGAGGTCTGTTTAAACTTGCTTGAATAATCTCTGAATTTAATACAATCATTTCGGCATTTTCTGACATCAGAGAAATTGCTTCACGCAACCGCAATTCAATTTCATCTATTCGTTCGAGATAGTAAACTAATGACTCTTCTAAGTAAAAAGATAGAGATGCGACTTTTTCAGAGGTCACATCTCGCTTTGTTTCGCTAATTTGGCGGCTTAGCTGTTCCTTAAAAGAGTTTTGTCGCTTCAGCTCGTCCTCGAAAGCTGACCAAGCCTCCATATAACAAACGCTGGGTATGACTAACTGAACTGATGATGACAAATCTCTGAGCAACATAATTGCTTCCGCCTCACGCCCTGTAGCAATACTCATCAGAAAGTTGGTCTCGATATATATAATTGCCACCTAATTCCACTCCTGATTTTGTTGTTCCACCTGCGAGTAATGGCAGCAAACCGATGGCTGCTATCTGTTCTGATGCTGGCGGACTTTCTGATTTCCAATTATAATCTAAGTCATGCAGCCACGATTCAATCAGTCCCCCAAGGGTACGTTCAGAGAGCCATGTATTGCCAAAAGTCGGCATATAATAGCGACATATTTCACCAGTATTTAGAGTGCAAACAGGCTCCGATAAATTCACACCATCCCATTTAAAAATCAAAATTTTTTCCGCATCAACAAACATAGCATAGGGAACGATCGCGTTTCTTTCAGACAGCTTAGCTAACACAGCTTTGATCCAATCGATCGCGCGATCGACAATTTTCTGTTTCGCCGCTGCTTCTTGAGCTTGAATAATTTTAACCTCGATCAGCGCGACTATGCGATCGTCCTTATCCAACGCGATCACATCAGCGTCTACAGGAAATTGTAATTCCCAGGTATCAGTGTCCATGATTTCAGGCTTCCTAGCGATTTTGGATTAAACAATTGACTCCACAATCAATTTTAGATTGTAGAGTTCTATTTTTTGCCCAGCAAAACTACAGCATAGGCTGCAATTCCTTCCTCTCTCCCCACGGGCCCTAACTTTTCATTGGTAGTAGCTTTGATAGCAACTTGGTCTGGTTTTAATTGTAAGACAGCAGAAAGGCGATCGCACATTTGCTTAATATGCGGTTTCAGCTTCGGACGTTCGGCGACAACCACCGAGTCAATATTGCCAATTTCCCAGCCTTTATCTAATATTAACTGATTGACTTGTGCCAGCAACACGAGACTGTCTGCGCCTTTCCATTTTGGGTCAGTTGGCGGGAAATACAGCCCGATATCTCCCAAACACAGAGCTCCCAGCATGGCGTCCATAATCGCGTGGGTGAGTACGTCTGCGTCGCTGTGTCCTAATAAGCCTAATGTGTGGGGAATGTGGACGCCACCGAGGATCAAGGGGCGTTCTGGAACTAAGCAGTGAATGTCGTAACCGTTACCGATGCGGATGTTCATTTCATTCAGTTGACAGTTGACAGTTGACAGTTGACAGTTGACTTCGGAGGGCGACCTCTACCTAAAAGGAAGAGGATTGGAGTAATGAATAATCTGATTTTAATTTTTCCAGATCGGGGTTTGGGCTTTAAACCAATTCTTTCTGGTAGATTTTAGGTGGCCAAAAAGCAGACAGTAGAGTATTATGTCACAGTCTGCGTGGAGATGAGTAAGTTTTTTGGGCGATTGAGTTGTTTTACTTCTGGTCAGATATTGGAGGAATGCGATCGGCTGTTAAAATTACTACTTTCCCATCTTGCCAAACAGCAATAGATTCACCTAATTTACGGTGTCTTTCTATAGCTGCTGCAACTGCCGCTTTCACTCCAGCATTAATCTTTGTAGATAAAAGTTGTCTTGGTTTTGATTGTTTCATTTTATTTTTGAGTTATTTGATTCCAGCTTTCAATATTATAGATTATCTGTTCTTCCTCGATACTCCCTTCCGCTACTAACTGAGCAGTTTCGTAAGAGTTGTCATAGATAATCCAATTGTCGCACAGTGGCAAATACAGAGCAATCAAATTTCGCAGTCCTCTGTCATAGCGACGGCGGATGACATCTTCTGGGATAGAATGACCGCCGCTAGCTACTCGTCGGGCTACTCTTGCTACGGCCAGTTCGGGCGATCGCAGCCAAAAGTAAATTAGGTTAATTGTATAATCTTTTGTTTTACAACTTCTGACAAAAGTTGCAAAGCTGCGGGCTGCGAGAGTCGTCTCAAAAGCAAAATCAGTTCCCGAATCAGACAGGGTTTGCAGTCTTTGTAGCATGATTCGTCCGGCGGTAATGGCTACAGATTCGGGATTGAATGGCGAAAGTGCAGCCGCAATTGCGTCAGCATTGACATATTCAAAACAGTCCAGAAAGTTAGGTAATAAACTCATTGATGCAGTGGTTTTGCCGGAACCATTAGCGCCGCCAATTATGTAAAGACTCGGCATGATTTTAATTTGCTATACTTGATTAATATCATCTCAGCTATAGTTCAAAAAATATCATCAGGTTTGTAGTGAGGACTTCAGTCCTCACAATCGTTAGTTTGATAAATTTACTATTGGCCGATCAAAGCATAATCAAGATAGAAACAAAGAGCATGAATCGCCCAAAATACCAAAAAATTGCCAAATTCAAACGATCGCCCTCAGCCCTCAGCCATCAACCAACCCGAATCAAATCCGGATAAGCACCCAACAACTCATCACCAGTCAAACTATCGGTTTCCTGCTGCGGACTCCAAATCACCTCTAAAACCAGCAGATTCTCAGCAGGAGTCGCAGCCATTCCCTCTAACACGGCTTTCAATTTTCCAACATCGCGAATGTCTCCAACTAGCGGTTTGGCATTCTTTGTCCCAATCAAAAACGTGACGATAATATACTCTCCAGGCCCTTCGTATCCAGCACTGACAAACTGAGGAGTGCGGATGTCGCCGTTAACCAGACTTAGAGTTTCCACACTTAACTTGCTGCGTTCTTGAATCGAGATTTGATTAAACATTTGCGCCGCTTCTTCCCGATTGGCAACTGTTTGGTAACTCGCGCAACAATGAGTCCAATTTTCTGGCGATCGCAAAACAATCAAAACAGATTCTTGCAAAAAATCTGCGCGTTCTGACTCAGTTTCTAGGTGTGAATTTAACGTCAATTCAGTTAGCTGATGTGGAACTTCGCGGGCTTCTGCTAACATGGCAATTTGCAATTTTCGGACAGCAAAGATATCGGTTTTAATTCCGTTACTGGATGTGGGTCGATAATAGTAAATACAGTAAGCTACTAACGCTAAACTGCCTACCGCAACAAACAGCCAAAACCAAAACCATCTGCCATCTTCGGCAGATTCCGAACTCGGAGCGCTATCCGAGTTGTTGTCCGCGGTAACTGGTGCTGGATTAGTTGCGGGCTGTTGATTGGAACCTGTATTTTGTTGACTGTTACCGGAATTGTAAGGAACTACATAACTCGGCCCTGAATTATAGGTGCGCTGCTGGATAATTACAGTTCTGTTATTGCTAGATTGTGGCGGAATTGGAGCGTTAGGTGCGGGGACAGGTGCAGGTGCGGCGGGCTTGTCAAAAGAGCCGCTGCGAACTCTTCCCCCAGTGTTGTCGCTGTTGCTGGTGCGGCTGGGACTGGAATTTGAAGAACTAGAAGAACTAGAAGAACTAGAACGGCTGGAACTGGAAGAAGAACTAGAAGAAGAACTAGAAGAACTCGATCGCCCGCCACTACTTCCTCCACTGCTGCCGCCGCTGCTTCTGGCCACAGCTTCCTGGTTAATATTTAACCATTTGCCACCGCTGCTGGGAGTTAAATTTACAGTAACTTCACCCGCGAGCACAAAGGCGATCGCACTACAGCACAAAAGTTGATTTTTTAGCATAAATTTTCTGGGGAAAAATCCAGTGTTAAATCAAGAATGTCAACAGCCCACAGCCCACAGTTAATCCGCTAGCAAATCTGGGCGGCGCGATCGAGTTCTTTCAATTTGCTGTTGTTTGCGCCAGCGAGCAATTTCTGCGTGATTACCAGATAGCAACACGTCGGGCACCTTCAATCCCCGAAAATCGGCCGGTCGAGTGTACTGCGGATAGTCCAAAAGTCCGTCTTCAAAACTCTCAAATTTCAGCGAATCTTCCTTCGCCACGGTTCCGCGCAACAATCGCAAAACCCCATTAATCAAAGCCAAAGCTGGAATTTCGCCTCCGGTGAGCACAAAATCGCCTAGAGACACCTCGCGAGTTACCAAATGCAGCACTCGATCGTCCACACCCTCATAATGGCCGCAAATCAACACCAACTGATCGCACCCGGTAGCGAACTCCCGAAACATCGGCTGCTGCATCGGTTCGCCCTGGGGTGTCAGCAAAATCACCTCGCGCCGCGGCAAAACCGGGAGCGACTCCACCGCTGCAAAAATCGGTTCCGGCTTCATCAACATCCCGACTCCGCCCCCGTAAGGCTCGTCATCGACTCGCTGGTGCTTGTCTGTGGTAAAATGGCGGGGATTGACAAAATTTACCTCAGCAATATTTTTAGCTAAGGCTTTGCCCATTAGCCCCGATGCTAGAGGAGCCTGGAAAAATTCTGGAAATAGGGTAACAACGTCAAATCGCACAATAATTGGAATTTAGGGATACATCACCTCTAGTTTGACCGTTAGAGGCCGATCGGTTTTCAGTAATTGCTTTATTCTTTATAATTCCTTATAATTTCTGAGCATTTTTGTAAATTAAATTCTCTTCCTTTGTCCACGAGCCGATTTTGTACCAAAATAATCTGTTCTCACAGGTGGCTGCGAGTAAACTCGCCCCCAGACGACTGCGCGATCGCGCGATCGGCGATTCGAGCACCTCACTCGCAAGATAAAAATATTCCCTCTTAAAAAGCCCAATTTTACCCCCAGCCACGGCAAAATTTAATTTCACATCTCACAGAGGAAGACACACTATGCAGCAGTTGACATCCCAAGCCCTCGAACACAATCTTTCCCAGCGCACGAAAACCTCGATTATGGTCATCGGAGGAGCCGAAGACAAAGTGCACGGGCGAGAGATTCTGAATACCTTTTTTTGCCGTGCTGGGGGTACAAACGCTCGGCTGGCGATCGTCCCCTGCGCTTCCCGAGATCCCGAAGGAATTAGCAACCGCTATCGTACTATCTTTGACGAAATGGGCGTGAGCGCTGTCAAAGTCATTGACATCCGCGAACGCGAACAAGGCGAAAACCCCGTCTGGAAAGATTATTTAGAAGACTGTACGGGCGTATTCATCACAGGTGGCGATCAACTGCGGCTCTGCGGGCTGCTGGCGGACACCCCGCTGATGGAAAAAATTCGCGAATATACTCTGGAAGGGAAGATTACCCTCGCCGGTACCAGTGCGGGTGCTGCGGTGATGGGATATCACATGATTGCTGGCGGCGGGAGCGGCGCGTCACCAAACCGCTCTTTGGTAGACATGGCAAACGGACTTAACATTATTCCCAATATCATCGTAGACCAGCATTTTCACAACCGCAACCGCATGGCTCGCTTGTTGTCGGCTGTGGCTTCTCATCCCGATCGCATCGCTATTGGTATTGACGAAGATACCTGCGCCTTGTTTGAGGGAGACGATACTCTGAAAGTTCTAGGTAAAGGCACGGTGACTATTGTTGATTCTAGGGAAAATTTTTATACCAACGAGGCAATGGTAGCAGCGACAGAACCCTTAAGTCTGTTCAATATGCGCTTGCACGTTCTGTGTCACGGAGATTGCTACAATATGCCCCTAGGCAAACCAATGCCATCGGCAGCCTGTTCGGAGTCTGGCTGGCCTTTGGAATGCCGCACAGCAAACTAACGCAGAATATCAAAGTCATCGATCGGGCAGAAAGTATGCGGCATTTGGGCCGAATCAAAGATACAACAGAAGGATGTATTCCAAAACAGCCACGGGCTGACACCAGAAGGTAGAATCACATTAAATTCTACCTTCTGGCTTCTAGTTTGTTCCTGCCCTTTACCTGCACTTGTTTCTAGCCGATCGCTGGAGCATTAAATTTCTGTCGCTGGCAGCCCATAACTGGAAATTCAATGCAAAACTGTTCGCAGCGAACAGTCGATCGAGCAATCTAGCTCCAAATTGAATAAATGCTGCAATTACCTATAAGATTTAGCGACCCATACCCCTCTTACAGTCATGAAAATACTTAAGATCCAGACGTTACGCGGCCCCAACTACTGGAGCATCAGACGCCACAAACTCGTCCTCATGCGTCTGGATTTAGAGGAGTTGGCAGATAAAACCACATCTGAAATTCCTGGCTTCTACGAAGGGTTGACCGCCACACTCCCGAGTTTGGACGACCATCACTGTTCTCCCGGCCATCGCGGCGGCTTCCTGCAACGGGTTCGAGAAGGCACGATGATGGGACACGTAATCGAACACGTAGCCCTAGAACTTCAGGAAATGGCAGGAATGCCGGTCGGGTTCGGTCGCACCCGGGAGACGGCAACACCTGGTACTTACCAAGTAGTAATCGAGTATCAAAACGAACAAGCAGGTCGCTATGCAACCCGCGCGGGCGTGCGGATCTGCCAGAGCATTGCCGATACTGGCTCTTATCCAGCAGCAGAATTAGCCCAAGATTTGAGAGACCTCAAGGAGTTTGCTTTGTCGGCGGCCCTCGGGCCGAGTACAGAAACACTGATCAAGGAAGCAGAAGCTCGCGGCATTCCCTGGATACCTCTGAGCGCCCGGTTTATGATTCAACTCGGCTACGGGGTGTACCAAAAGCGGATTCAGGCAACTCTCAGCAACCGCACGGGAGTTTTGGGGGTAGAACTGGCCTGCGATAAGGAAGGTACCAAAAATATCCTCGGGGCTGCTGGGGTGCCGGTTCCCAGAGGGACGGTGATTAATTATTTAGACGAACTCCAAGCAGCGATCGAAGATGTGGGCGGTTTTCCGATCGTCCTCAAACCGCTAGACGGCAACCACGGCCGCGGAATTACGATCGACATCAACTCCTGGGAAGTAGCAGAAGAAGCCTACGATTTAGCCAGCGCAGCATCGAAAACCAAAAACGTGATAGTCGAGCGCTACTACACCGGCCGCGACCACAGAGTATTAGTAGTCAACGGACAAGTCGTAGCAGTCGCCGAACGAGTCCCCGCTAACGTTGTGGGCAACGGCAGAGATACAGTAGAACAGCTCGTTGAAGAAGTAAACCGCGATCCGCAGCGGGGAGACGGACACGATAACGTGCTCACCCGGATCACGATCGACAAATTGACCCTCGATTTGCTCCAAAAACAAGGCTACGCCATGGACTCAGTATTGCCGACAGGTAAAAGAGTATTCTTGCGCGCGACAGCCAACTTGAGCACCGGTGGCATTGCAGTCGATCGCACCGACGAAATCCACCCCGAAAACGTCTGGCTGTTTTCCCGAGTCGCCAAAATTATCGGTTTGGACATTGCCGGCATTGACGTAGTAACAGACGATATTTCCGTACCGCTGCGCGATGTCAACGGCGTCATCGTCGAAGTCAACGCAGCACCGGGTTTCAGAATGCACGTCGCCCCGAGTCAGGGTTTGCCCCGCAACGTCGCCGGCGCCGTCTTCGATATGCTGTTCCCCTCGCCTCAACCCACCCGAGTGCCGATTTTAGCGGTGACGGGAACCAATGGCAAAACTACAACTACTCGCCTGCTGGCCCACATTGTCAAGCAAACCGGTCAAATTACCGGCTACACGACTACTGACGGCACTTACATCGGCGATTATTTAGTCGAAAGCGGAGATAATACTGGGCCGCAGAGCGCTCATTTGATTTTGTCCGATCCCACAGTGGAAGTGGCGGTGCTGGAAACGGCTAGAGGCGGAATTTTGCGATCGGGCTTGGGCTTCGATCAGTGCGATGTCGGCGTCGTCTTGAACGTCGCGGCGGATCACTTGGGAATCGGCGACATCGACACCGTGGAACAACTAGCCAAACTCAAGAGCGTCCTCGTCGAGTCAGTAATGCCCAAAGGCTATGCAGTTTTGAATGCAGACGATCCGCTGGTATCACAAATGGCGCAGCGTGTCAAGGCTCAAATTGCATATTTTTCGATGAACCCGGACAACGAATTGGTTGCCAGACATACCGCTGCGGGCGGGCTGGCTGCGATTTACGAAAACGGTTACTTGTCGATCCTCAAAGGTGATTGGACGCTGAGAATCGAGCAGGCTGTGAATGTGCCGCTGACAATGGGCGGGCGCGCGCCGTTTATGATTGCGAATGCTTTGGCAGCTTGTTTGGCCGCTTTTGCCCAAGGAGTGAAAATAGAGGATATTCGATCGGCTTTGTCCAGCTTCCAAGCCTCCGTCGGTCAAACTCCCGGACGGATGAATTTGTTTAATTTGGGCAGCTATCACGCCTTGCTCGACTACGCCCACAACCCGCACAGCTACAAAGCTTTGGGTAGTTTTGTGCAGAATTGGGAAGGAATGCGGATCGGGGTAGTTGGCGCGCCGGGCGATCGCAGAGATGAAGATTTTGTCACCTTGGGGAAACTTTCTGCCGATATGTTCGATCGGATTATTGTCAAAGAAGACCTTGACAGGCGGGGCCGAGAACCCGGTGTGGTGGCCAAGTTAATTTGCCAAGGGATTGCAGAGGCGATCGCCGCACGCACCCCAGACCAATCTAAAGTTCAATACGAGTTGATTCTCGACGAAACAACGGCTGTTAACAAGGCTTTAGATGAAGCGCCGAAGGGCAGTTTGGTGGTAATTTTACCCGAAGGTGTCACGAAAGCTCTGGCTTTGATTGAAGCCCGGAAGCCAATTCAGGAATCTGTGGTAAATGCTGCTATTGTCGATCGCCTTGGAGAGTCGCGCGACAGTTTGAAAACTTCGGTGTAAATCAAGGCTAAAGTCTGAAGTTTCATTTAATTAATAGGTTGGGTTTAATTGCGTTAAACCCAACCTATTTTTTTTACAGGCATTTATAAACATGACTTTTATGAAGTCAAAGTTATGATTTTTATGAATTGACATTGACAGTTGTTTATTTGATGATGTTAATTAACAGACTTTATGCGGAAAGTTTTTATGGCTTTACAAACAGACCTAAGTTTACATCTTACTAGGAGGTGGGCATGAATTATCATCATTTTAGTCTACAGTCAGGATGGTCATACTGGCGATGGTATATTTCTATTATTCCGCCCCTTCTTTTGATTGGCATTCCATTTATCGTGTTTATGGCTATTTTACTCAGTCCCTTGACTGTCTTCCTTTGGAATTCGCTAATGCCTTCTCTGTTTGGATTTAAGGAAATATCTTGGTTGCAAGCAGTTGGTTTATTTGTGCTTGGGAGGTTATTATTTTCAAGCAAGTGATCCTTCAGTTCTAAATAAATCGAAACAAATGAGGAAAAGTTCTCATGAATAGTCCTGGTAATTTTTTTACTGGTGGTTGCAGTGGCGGTTGCTTAACAATGCTAATTAGTGCTATCGTTTGGGCAATCGTTAATTGTATATTGGTTGTTCTGCTCTGGAACTGGCTGATGCCAGATTTGTTTGGATTCTCCAAAATTTCTCTTTTTCAAGCTATCGGAATTTGTTTGTTGCTAGACTTATTACGTTCATCTTCTGACAATTCATCAGGTGACTAAGTTGTGCTAGGTTTATTGTATTGTGATGATAGTCATTAGCTTTATTCCATCTGCAAATACTCCAACAGCAGCAACCGCAAATAGTCCAGCATTCGGATATAGGCTCGCATTTGAAGATAGCCCGATCGCGTTTCATCATAAAACTCAGCAATCGCAGAACGATCGAACACCCTAAGCTGATGTAAAGAAGCGATCGCTTCCTCCCGGTTTTCAACTCCCGCGCGACGCTCAATCTGACTGGCATAACTGCGAATGCTAACTGTCACTAACTCAAGCTCCTCCAAAAACGATAAATCTTCTTCGGAACCAAGATATCTATGCGCTATCTCTTTGCGCTCTGATTTAGTCTTTTGATACTCAACATTCAACTGTGCCAAAAGCTGCACAATAATATCCTGCTGAATCGCTAACTTATTTTGAACTTGTGTGATATTTCTCTTCCTCATTATTATGTCCAATCCTCCAAAACCAGTCCGGGGACTTGTGCAAAATCTTGTCGATTTCGCGTCACTAAAATTGAGTTATTAACCAAAGCAATGGACGCAATCCGCAAATCTTGTGTCCCAATTCGTATTCCCTGATGGCGCAGCGCCAAATATTGCTTGCTCGCAAGCTGACTCGGTAAAATCCAGAACCAGAAAATCGTTGACAAATTTAACAGCCGATCTCAAACCGACATAAGCCCAAGTTAAGCGTTGCTTCTGTCCGGGTTGCGAAGCTTGACGAATTGCATTGAACCAGCCCTGAATCAATTCCTCAACATTGATGACAGTAATAGCAACATCGCTGGTATGGAGAGTTTCAAAACGTTGCAATATGAGTGGATTAGAGTGTTGTAGCAGTGTGATATGGTCGGTATCGAGAATATATTGAGTCATACGGCTTCAGACTCAGGAAAATCGATATCGGCATTTCGATCGCGGCGATATGCTTCAACATATTCCGTGACTTCATTCAGCAACGGATTACATCTCAAAAGAGGTGAAACATTCAAAATCGGACGCGCCTCATACCAAGCAATCCGATCGTCAATTTCTGGCTGATTATCCAGATAAAAGCTAATTGCATCAAACACTTGAGCAGCCGTCACGAGTTGAAGTAACTTCTGTGGGATTTCTTCAGGCTTTATTCCCGATTTCCAAAACACCACAATATCCCGTACAGTAAGTTGAGTGTCTGCAATAAGCGGTTCCCCCTGCAAAACTTCAGGATTGCGGGTGACATAGCGAGAAATGCTTGTAGGAGACAGCGAACTGGTCATAACGACCTCATCAAAAAATGTAAACCAGCCTTCATCTTAGCATAGTGGACAGAAGATGCCTATTGAGTCAGCCACGAGGAAATGCTTGATGCTTATGCTGTTCAAAGACTCTGGGAATAAACTAGATTTTTATCGCCAATGGCATTGACCCAATTGATTGTAAAAGAGTAAAATAAATTATAGAGTTACGGCCAAAAGTTTTCCATGCCTCCCGAACAAATCCTCCTACAATACTGGCGCGAACTTGCCCCCGCCGATCGCGAAAAAGTCCTTCAGTTTACCCAAGCTCTAGCGCTCAAATCTTCACCCGAATTTACCCCCAAAACACAACTCGGTCAAACCCTGTGGAAACTTCGCCAACGGGCGATCGCCAACGGTATGAAACTCCTCAATGAAGTGGAGTTAGAGCAAGAAATTGCCGATCGTCGAGGTGGCTGCGGTGTCTGGTAAACTAACTTATCTGGATTCAGGTGTTTTAATTAGTGCATTTCGGGGCGAACCTTCCATCAGCATTCGTGCCGCTCAAATCTTAGACGATGACACCCGACAATTTGCCACCAGTGGGCTCGTTCAACTAGAAACTCTGCCCAAAGCACTTTATAACAAACAACTCGAAGAAGCAGAATTCTACGAAGCCTTCTTCATTTCAGTAACGGTTTGGGGAACCGATTTAGAAAACATTTTTCAAAATGGCGATCGCATTGCTCGTACTTATGGATTAGCCGCAATGGATGCACTGCACATTGCGGCCGCACTCTCCGTCTATGCAGAAGAATTTATTACAACTGAAAAACTAGCGAAGCCCATGCACCGAGTCACAGAGCTGGTAGTCATCTCGATTGCGATCGAGTAATCCCGAATGATTCATCTCTCTCATCTCTTCCTCTGTGTTCTGGAGCGTACTCTGTGGTTAAATAATTCCGATCGCATCTCAGAATTGATATTACCTCTTAACAACCGCCCACTGAGTAATCGGTGCAAGCGGCTTCCAACCCTGAAAAGAACCGATCGCCCCCAGTCGCTGAATCCCAATTCTAATTAATTCCCCGCCGTGCAAAGAATGCCATTGCAGCACCGTAAGTTCGCTCTCAACAGTCACCGCATTCACAACTAATCGCCCGCCTTCACCCAAAGCATCCCAACAACTTTCCAGCAAAGCCTCTGCGGTGACACCGCCACCGATGAAAATAGCATCCGGTTGCGGCAAATTTGCCAAAGCAGCGGGCGCGTCTCCGTCAACGATTTTGAGTTCGGGAACACCTAAATTCAAGGCATTTTCAGCGATGTATTCCAGTCTAGTTGCATGGCGCTCGATCGCGATCGCCCGACAATTCCGATGACTGCGCATCCACTCGATCGCGATCGAACCGCAACCCGCCCCCACATCCCACAGCAACTCCCCCGGAATCGGCGCTAACGCCGACAGCGTAACGGCTCTAACCTCCCGTTTCGTCAACTGTCCATCGTGGCGATAGGCTGCATCCGGTAAGCCGGAGGTGCGGGGAATCAGCAGAGTTTCGCGATCGGCTGCAACTGCAATGGCGATCGCATTCAAATCAGCTAAATCCGCCGCCTCCCAAGCTGCTGCAACCCCTTCGATCCGCCGTTCCGCCTCCGCTCCCATCCGCTCGAACACAGTCATCAAACTGCTGCCAAACCCCTGCTGTGTCAACAATTGGGCAACTTTTCCAGGCGTATGTCGATCGGCACTCAAGACTAGCAAGCGTGCACCGGGAGAGAAACTAAGGGCGATCGAGGCGATCGGGCGATTGGTTAAACTGAAAGTCTCAACATCCGCCAGCGGCCAACCCAAACGCGCGCAAGCCAGACTAAAAGCCGATGCTGCGGGAATCACAGTCATTTCCGAAATGGGAATCCGGCGCGACAAAGTGACGCCAATTCCGTGACACATCGGATCGCCGCTTGCGAGCACGCAGACAGACTCTGGGCGACGGCTGATGATGCTGTCAACTGTGGTTTGTAGTGGTGAAGCCCAAACTAATTTTTCGCGGGTGTCGCCGGCGGGTAGCATGGCGAGGTGACGGGCGCCACCGACAATGATTTTAGATCGATCGAGTAACGAAAGGGCGATCGAACTCAATCCCGAAAGTCCGTCTTCCCCAATTCCCACCACCGAAAGCCATTTGTGCATTGCGCCCTGACTGCTAATTACTACTTATCGATTCTAAAGAATAATATGGGATTTTCATTGACAATCCTTTCTTCTACTTGTCTCATCCCGAGCCTGGCTGCTAATTTGCATGATTCAATGTTTGGGCGATCGCAACTTGCGACAACATACTCAAAGCCAAGTTCATCAAAACCATATTCTATGATTTTAGTGGCAGCTTCAGTAGCGTAACCTTTTTTCGTTGCCGTTGGCAGCAATGCGTAAACTAACTGCGGCTGTTCTTCCTCAAAAAAATACCACAAACCCACAAATCCAATAACTTCTTGCTCCGTGTTTGTCTCCATAAACCAAAGACCGAATTTCTTTTCTGCAAAAAGCTTTTGATTCTCCGCAAGCATTTCTTCTACTTGTTGCAGCGACCAGATTTCGCCGTCACACAGATATCTCCTGACATAGGAATTAGTAAAAATTCTGTGGAGCGTGTGGAGGTCGCTATCCAAAATAGGTTTCAAAACCAATCTATCAGTTTTAAGTATCATGTCGGTTACTTTTTTAGGATAACTTACCTACATTATTCAATGTTATTGTCCATCTATTATATTACACTTGGCTGACCGCGTAATGTTATACTTAGCGATTCAACTTTACAATACCTATTGCATAAAGTTTTGATATATTAACCGCTCCTTTAAGGCAGATACAACCGACGATTAACGCAGATATTTTTAATAAAAGTCAGTGAATGAATGCTATTTTATCTGCTGTGAAATCACAAATTTATTCCGAGATACTTTAGCGCCGTATTCCTGCTGTAACAAAATAATAGCATTTGATCTATGTGCCACTTTTATCGGTGGCATACAAAGCTAGAGCGCTGAGCGCACTGTTTCATAAAGTTATAAATATAAAAAAACCAATATTAAATATGAATAACCAACACAAGGAATTTATCGGGTTCGGCTGCGTAACTGCGATCGTCCTGTTATTCGGATTCATAGGTATTACGGTGTGGAATATTCTCGGCTTTCTAAGTATATATGACAGTTCCCCTTGCCTTAAATACAATTCTGGGGAAGTACAGCGTTTAATTGTGGGTAAAACGACTAAGCTAAAAATCGGGAGTACCGATTTTTCAGAATGTACAGCAGGAGATTCTACGCAGTCCGAGAAACAGTGGGTGTGGTCGTCCGATTCTGAAGGAGTCGTCCAAGTTTCCCCAGATGGAACTGTGACGGGTATTGCGCCGGGAAAGTTTAGCGTGTTCGCAAAAAAAGGTGGAGAAACACTCTCTATGTCGGGTATTGTTTACCCGCCAGATTGAACACTTCGGATTCTACCAGAAGTTGCAACCGTCCGCGCGGGCGATCGCATTACCTTTGAAATGATCGCTTCTGATTCAAAAGGCAATTTGCTACCCCCAGTAACTTTCGGGCTGCGGACTCCAGATTATCAGGAGCCGGGGCCTAGTGCGCCAACCAAGCCTCCGAATTCGCGGCCGTTACTCGATCGCACCTTTCATCATATGGGCACGCAACCGGGCAGGTTTCGGGCGCTGCGATCGGGAACTGTGACCATTACAGGACAAATGGGCGATCGGATAAAATCAGCCCAATTAACTATCAAATAAAATCACAAGTTTTGTTGCTATTTTATGAATCTACGCGATCGCATAATTTTGACAGTTGCTGCTTATCCACTGCTCGTATACGCCGTAGCATATGGGATGGTTTGGAGTAGCCCGTATTGGTACGACGGCAAACCAGATTTAGAATATATCCCGGTGTCTGAGCGTTGGTCGTTTGCTCTCATTGTGTGGTGGTTTTTGATGTTTTATGGCTTGCCACTACTCTGTGGCGTAATTGCGTTAATTTCATATTTGTATAAACGAAAAAATCCCCCACGCAGCTAGAATATGTGCAACATATATCAGAGATTTATTGTATAAAATCTTAAGCGCTCTCTCGACTGCCAATCCAAGGCAGATTAGCACGAAATGACGCAGATATATAGCAAGACATCTCATAGGAACAAAGCTAAAATGTGTTAAGTACACCGATAAATAGGTTAACAGTTATGAACAAAATAAAACTGGCGATCGCCATTATAGTTGGGACTCCCATTGGCATCATTGTATTAGCTTTTATCCTATTCAGGTTAAACATCCCTATACCCGTAGGAACTAACGAGTTATATAACGACCAATTTTTATTTGGAAAAAACCGTATAATTGGAGATATGATAACAGGAGAAGGGTACGTCTTCCCGCAAGATCAACGAGATATTTGGATGCGGATTCGCACCACTGCTAACTTTGACAATGACAAACCTTTGCCCGGAAGTTTATCAACTTGTACCCCAGAAAGTTTTAAAATTATTCAGGCTTGGTTTTTGGCACAAGCTGCTGATTCCAATAAATTATTTGGTATTATTCCTATATCTGGAGATTCTCAAATCGATCGAGAAATCCTAATGGATACGAAAAATCTTCGCTGTGGAGATAGCGGC
>NZ_JAUBOJ010000116.1:0-17675 GCF_036700185.1 Microcoleus sp. BM001215392
TGACAGTTGACAGTTGTCAGTTGTCAGTTGTCAGTTGTCAGTTGTCAGTTGTCAGCAGTCAACTGTCAGCAGTCAACTGTCAGCAGTCAACTGTGAGGAATGCAAGTCCTGCTTTTTTGCAGACTTGCATTCCTCACTACGAACCTATAGCGGTTCTCAAAAAAGTGAGGTATGCCCGATGCCCGATGCTTTTAGACCCTATGCCCGCGGAGCCCAATGCCCAATGCCCCATGCCCTCTTTGCCCCATGCCCCATGCCCAATGCCCCATGCCCTATGCCCGGTTTAGCCAGTCGTACGTCATCTTTCTGAGAAAGGCTATATTTTCTGGTATAATTTTGGGGTTTTGGTCGATCGCCCGACATCCAACAGGTCGCGCCGCCAAAAACCTTGATATGATAAAACTTGATCTAACGAACCAAAGGAGAAAGAATGACCCAAGTTGTAATCGGCGAAAATGAAGGGATTGAGTCAGCCCTGCGACGGTTTAAGCGACAAGTTTCCAAAGCGGGAATTTTCCCCGACATGAGAAAACACCGCCACTTTGAAACCCCCCTCGAAAAGCAAAAGCGCAAAGCTATTGCTAGAAGGACTAAGAGACGCTTCCACCGCAACAACAAACCCTAGAACTAGCACTAAATTGATTCGGCACATATAATGCCTTGCGATTCTAGCACCGCAGCGACTCGGAGAATCACCGCTTCGCTGTAGGGAGCACCAACAATTTGTACCCCCAAGGGTAAAGCGCCGGGCCGCTGTACGGGCACGCAAAGCACCGGCAAGCCTATAAATGATAGGGGTTGGGTGAACAGTCCCAGATTGGGACGAACTAAAATTTCTTGTCCGGCGATGACCATTTTCTCGACACCAATTTCAGGAGCTGCGATCGGCGTGGCGGGTGCGAGAATGATATCTGTATGTTGGAATATTTCGCGAATTTGAGACCGATACCACTGTCTGAATCTCTGCGCTTGCACGTACCACGTCGCAGGAATCAGGGTTCCAGCCAAAAAACGATCGCGCGTCGCCGGATCGAAGTCTTGAGGGCGCGTCCGCAAATTCTCCCAATGCAAGTTTCCACCCTCGCAAGCCGTAATTATAAACGCTGCTGCCCTCGCGCGATCGGATTCCGGTATGCTCACAGTCGCAAGCCCCCCAATTTTTCGGGGGTTTGTTGTTGTATTTTCCGACTCCATACCACGATTCAAGACATTTGTCAAGGCTCGGGCAACTATTTCTACAGCAGCCATGGCTTCCGGTTCGGCCCCTGTAGCGAAATAGCCGTCAGCAACCGCAATTCGCAATCCTTCAATTCCTATATTTAACTGTGGCGAGGTAAGTTCTGGCGGGCGTTGAGTGCAAACTGGATCGCGATCGTCCGTGCCTTGCAGGATATCATACAGTAGCGCCATGTCTCGGAGCGATCGCCCGAACGGCCCCACGCAATCCAAACTGCTCGAAAACAAAAAAGCACCAGCCCTTGACAAACGGCCGTAAGTAGGCTTCAACCCAAAAATACCGCACAAAGCAGCCGGTACGCGGATGGAACCGTTAGTATCCGAGCCCAAAGTAACGGGTACTAAACCGGCGGCGACTGCTGCTGCGGAACCGCCGCTGGAACCGCCGGCGATGCGGGTTGTATCGCGGGGATTGCGAGTCGGGCCGTAGTGGCTATTTTCAGTAACAAAACCGTAGGCGTACTCGTCCATGTTGAGCGTACCTACGAGGATAGCACCAGCTTGGATCAGTCGGGCGACCCCCGCCGCGTCTTGGCTAGCCGGAGGGTTGTCAGCGTTGATTTTTGACCCTGCGAGAGTTGTAATTCCGCCGACATCGAACAAATTTTTGACCGCGAAGGGAACGCCTGCTAGCGGGCCTGGATTTTCGTTATTTGCGATCGCATTATCTATCTTTTTGGCTGTTGCGATCGCACTTTCTGCGGTGATAGCTGTAAAGCAATTGAGCGTGTTGTCTCGATCGGCAATTCGTTCTAAAGCAGCAGTTACTGCCAACTTAGCTGTAATCTTACCACTTTTAACCGCCGCTGCCGTAGCAACCGCATCAGCCTTATCTAAAAAACATCTGCGTTCATCCGTGTTCATCTGCCCTCATCTGCGGTTAAAAATCTAAGGTTCAAACACTGGCGCAGCTTCGATGTCTGGGGGTAAGGGGAATTCTGTAACCAGTCGGGCGATCGCCGCTATCCTCTCGAAGTTTACCACAACGCCGGGACGATGTTCCGGTTTTAGGGGCAAGTTTATCAGTTCGGAAGTGCGATCGACATATTCTTCTATATTTATCATGAGTCGCTCCCAAAAAAAACATCCGCGTTCATCCGCGTACATCCGCCCCCATCTGCGGTTTAAAATCTAAGATTCAGATATAAGTGCGATGATTATTGTATTGTAATCGCGATCGGGCTGTCTGTCAGTTGTTATTGCTCAGTTTTTTGTATTCCTCAGATTGTCTGATCTCGTCTAAAGGCGATTTTTGCTTTGCTGGTTCATCAGGACAAAACTTTATAGATGTTTGCGTTTGTCCCGAATGGAAACTTCTATTAATTTCTATTTTAATCTTTCCTTTTTGCCAACCCTTGGAACCTATCTTGAGAATTTGACAATCGATTCCTTCTTGAGGCGAGTTCCAGTTTATACCCCCTCCCGGAATTATTGTTTCTTCGTTAATCCGCAGCTCGTTCATCCACTGAATTATCGACTTCCCAGGGGCAGGCCCTTGTGGTGTCCACTTTTTATTAGTATTAATATCAATGTGCATTATCTCACTAAACTTACTGGAGGCTAGCTCTTTAAATCGGCGAACCGTAAAAGTAGCTTGACCCAATAACAAAACAGCATCATCGCCGTCTAGTATTTCATAATTTTTATTGATTTCAACTTTTTCATTCATTTTATTTCACAAAATTCTGCGGTTTCCTCTTTAATACCATTTCAAGCTATCTGAGTCAAGGTGGTTAAGAAAATAAATTGATTCTCGCACTTTTTCCACTCAAACACTGACAGTTTCCCGCAACTTCTCAACTGCAACATCCAGGGTCGGCAAAGCAAAATTCTCAGCATCCATCAATTGCTTAACCTTATCAAAAATATCAACCTCCGCCTCTTCCCGATCCGTCAGCTTATCATAAAAATAAGGCTCTGTAAACCACTGTTCAAACGCTATCATTAACAAGCCATTAGGCGAAAGTTCAAACCGCCAATACTTAGAAACCCTGCTGTCCACTACCTCAAACATCGGTGCCGGATTATGGATGGGATAATAGCTGTAATTATCGTCGCAGATATAGTACCAAATAGTCCCTTTCCATTCTCGGATAGCATAAACAACATATTCCTTGCCTATAGTTAGTGGTAACTCAACTTTTTTAGTATAACCGCGTGGCGGATCTATATATGTTTCAGGCAGAGATTCACCCGTATTAGCAATACAACGAATTTTCATAACTTGATTACCTACAAATTTTTAGGTGCTGTTTTAGGATACTGTCGCTTGAACTTAAACTCCACATCTTGCAGAGTCTGACTGTTCCGAAACCAATGAACTTGTACGGAAGCTCCATTAATTTCAAAAGCCTCAATACTTGTCATTTATCCCAATCTTCAGAATTCCCGCCATAAACAGCAATAAGTCTCGCTGCATCTCCCAACAATCTATCTGTACCGCAATGAATTACTATGCAATTACCAGCCTTAGCATCTTGCAGTAGCAGTTGCTCCTGCAAATTTCTGGGGTTCTCATCTGGAATAGCACCTTGATTCATAGTTTGACAGTTTCAGATATCATTGGTTAAAAAAGTATGTGAGTCCAAGGGAAAAATTAAATTGACCTGCACTCTTTCTCAACTCAAACAATGACAGTTTCACGCAACTTCTCAACAGCCACATCCAGGGTCGGCAAATCGAAATCCTCAGCATCCATCAATTCCTTAACCTTATCAAAAATATCAACCTCCGCCTCTTCCTGATCCGTCAGCTTATCATAAAAATAAGGATCGGCAAACCACTGTTCAAATGCTATCATCAAGAATCCATTGGGCGAAAGTTTAAACCGCCAATACTTAGAAACTCTGTCATCAACCACTTCAAACAGTGGCGCCGGATTCTGCATGGGATAATAGCTGTAATTATCATCGCAGATATAATACCAAATAGTTCCCCGCCATTCTCTAAAAGCATAAACAACATATTCACGACCGACCGTTAATGAAAACTGTAGTTGTCTTGTGTAACCTATAGTAGGTTCTATGTAATCATCAGGAAGCGATGCACCTGTATTAGCGATACAGCGAATTATCATATTTTTTTTCCTAATTACAGATTCTTGGGAGCTATTTTCGGGTACTGACGTTTGAACTTGTACTCTACATTTTCCTGAGTCTGGCTATTCCGAAACCAATGAACTTGTACAGAGGCTCCATTAATCATAAAAGACTGAATGCTGGTCATTTTATACCAATGTTCAGGATGTCCACCATAGATTGCCACAAGTCTGGGAGCATCTGCCAGCATATTATTCACTCCGCCTTGAATACCTTTGCTATTTCCAGCAAGTGCATCTTGCAGAAGCAGTTGCTCTAGTAAATTTTTCGGACTCTCATCAGGAATAGCACCTTGATTCATAATTTAACAGTTTTAGATATAATTTGTCAAATACCATGAAAAAAAGTTTTTGCTGGCTCTGTTTCCGCCAACAGCTTCCTCCGCGAAATCACATACAGAACCGTCGCACGTCTCCTAATGGCATCGTAACAGCTATCAGCATTTAATACAATTAAATCAGCAGGCTTTTCCACATTTATGCCATAACTTTTATCGACAAAATTCAAAGTTTTGGCACCGCTTTCAGTCACCATATCAAAACAAGCTGCAATCTCAGACATCCCGGTCATCTGACAAACATGAACCGCCATGTGAGCCACATCCAACATATTTCCAGTACCCAAACTGTACCACGGATCTTGCACGCAGTCGTGTCCCAAACTCACGTTCAATCCGTGCTGCCATAACTCCTTAACCCGCGTCACTCCGCGCCGTTTGGGATAGGTATCCGCGCGGCCTTGCAATGTGATATTAATCAAAGGATTAGCAATAAAATTGATGTGCGATTTTGGCAATATTCCCATCAGCTTAAAAGCATAAGCATTGTTGTAAGAACCGAAAGCCGTCGTGTGGCTGGCCGTCACCCGCGCACCCGCACCGCTTCTAATCGCAAAAGCTGCTACTACTTCCAAAAATCTCGACTGTTCGTCATCTATTTCATTGCAGTGGATATCTATCAATCTATTGTATTTTTCCGCAAGTTTAAAAATCTTCTCAACCGACTTCACGCCATCTTCCCGCGTCAACTCATAATGCGGAATTCCGCCCACAGCATCCGCACCCATATCCAGAGATTTCTCTAAAAGTTTTTCATTTCCCGGACTTCCGTAAATCCCGTCTTGAGGAAAAGCCACAACTTGCAAAGTCATCCAATCTTTGACAGAATCCCGTACTTCCAAAAGTCCTTGCAAAGCAGTCAGATTCGGTTCGCTAACATCAGCGTGACTCCTGACAAACAAAATCCCTTGAGACGCTTGCAGCCTTAAAGTTTCAATCGCCCGTTTTTTGACATCATCCAGAGTTAAACCTTGCTTGCGTTCACCCCAAATTTGAATTCCCTCAAACAAAGTACCGCTGTGATTCCATCGCGGTTCCCCCGCAGTCAAAGCAGAATCGAGATGAATGTGCGACTCCACAAACGGAGGACTAACTAAATTGCCTTGAATGTTGATTTCCTGTTCGCCCAGTCCAGAGATGCGCGGCGATACCGCAACTATTGTATCCTCATCGATCGCAATATCCACCGTTGCGCGATCGCCTGCACCCAACAAACGACATTCCCGCAGAACCATGCTATACTTTTGTTCAGACATGGCCTGTTCACTTAATGGTTAGTAGTAAGGACTTCAGTCCTCTCTTAAATCCAGCGTATAAGTTTGGTCAGACAATCTCAAACTCCAGATTGTGATGCTTCACCAAATCAAAGCTAAAATGGTCAACCACATTAGTATCGCTCAACTCCAGATTATAAAAATCCACAAAATCCCAATTAAAATAAGGCCCAGCGTGCCAAGTACCCACATCTAACTTAATAAAACAATCACCCGGAATCCGAAAAGCAACAATATCCTGTAAACTAGGTCTATCGCTATCCCTAGGAGGTGCAACCGCCATCAACCAATCCTTCCCATCCAGAGAACCCAAACACTGAGTACATTTAACGTGCCGCGTAATTTTACCAAACTTGCGACCCTTCTGGTGCAACCGCATAATGTAAAATCTAGGAATACCATTTTCCAAATTTAACTTAGCATCCTCATCATCAAAAGACTTGCCATCAAAACTCGCAGAAATAACTTGACCGTAACTCCGAAAATTCTCCGGCGTCACCCATTGCGCCAACAACTGCTTAGTCGAAATAAATTCCCTCATAAATTCCAACATTCCTAGCTGTTTCAGTCATAAATATTCTAATATAAATAGTAAGATCGGATTATTTATACCTCCCTCGCAACCAAAAATAGACTTTTCGACTTGCTCAACAACAACAACAAGTAATTTACTCCCCAACCACGACAAATATTAGCTATCTTCATCTCTTCTCTTCTTTCTCTTCTTTCTCTTCCTTCGCGAACTTCGCGCCTTCGCGGTTCGTTAAAATTAGATTATTTGAGCCCGTGAAGCGCAGCTATCCCGTAGGGAATCGCCCAAACTAGCCTTACAATCAAAATCACTACACTGCTGCAAAAAACGAACCGCAATATCAGGGCTCGCACCCCAGTGTAAATGCAAATAAGCAGCGTGCACCCTAAAAACCCCCCAACCTTCAGCAACCGCCTCAACTTCTCCCCGTTTGCCGTACCTCCAACTGTGATAAATTGGATTAGTTGGTTCGATCGTCAAATGCGATCGATGAAACTCATGTCCCCAAACCACATCCCCCGCAGCTAACACCAAACTATCCCCCACCGCCACAGCTTCTCGATATCCCAGAGTCAATCGCTTTCCCATCGCAGCCACCGCCGGCAAAACTCCAACTGCCTGCCAAGAATTCCCATCGAAGTCTACAATCGAATCGCACAAGTACATCAAACCGCCGCACTCCGCGTAAGTCGGCATTCCCGCAAAAATCGCACTTCTGACAGCATCCCGAATTACAACATTACCGCTTAATTTTTGAGCAAACACTTCGGGAAAACCACCGCCAAAATATAACCCCTGCACATTCTCAGGAAAAACCGAGTCATCCAACGGACTCCAGAATACCAACTCGGCGCCCAACTCTTCCAACAAATCAAGATTGTCCTGATAGTAAAAATTAAAAGCCCGATCGCGCGCAACTGCAACTCGCACCGAAAACTTTTTTTCCAAACAGTTGACAACATCATCTTTTTTGGTTACAATTTTGTAAGGGAGACTGTATCTACCCAAAAGTTGCTCAGACCCCTCACCCCCCCCATTTGGACTTGCAGCCAACAAAGGCAAAAGTTTCTCCCAGTCAAAACTAACAGCAGCCAAATCAGCCAATTTATCGACCGCACCGTGAAGATGCGGCAACTCTTCAGCAGGAATCAAACCCAAATGTCGATCGGGAATAGTAACAGCCTCATCCCTACGCAAAACCCCTAAAATCGGTAAATTGAGTGGTTTTAGAGCATCTGTCAGCAACTCCAAATGTCGATCGCTCGCCACCCGATTCAGCACCAAACCCGCGAAATTAAGATTTGGGTTAAAAGAACGAAAACCGTGGGCGATCGCAGCTACAGAACCAGAAAGCCGACTGCAATCTATCACAAACAATACCGGCAAATTTAACAAGCAAGCAACATGAGCAGTAGAAGCAAAGGAAATAGAATAATGTTCTTTTCCTTCTGCCTTCCTGACATCCATTACATCCGTTACATCCGTTACATCCGTTACATCCGTTACACAATCCGTTGCCGAACCCTTCTTCGGAGAAACCCCATCAAACAAACCCATTACCCCTTCAACCAAGGCACAATCGACATCTTTAATATGATGGGAAAAACACTTTTTCACATAAGATTCAGACGTTAAAACCGGGTCTAAATTCCGACAGGGGCGGCCAGTAACAAAAGCATGAAACATCGGATCAATGTAATCAGGGCCGACCTTAAAAGATTGCACGTTCAAGCCCTGGCGGATTAAATAAGCTAAAAGGGCGATCGTGACAGTAGTCTTTCCCGCACCACTACGTTCGCCAGCAATTACTAAAGTCATAGTTTTAGATTAGTCATAAAAAATACTGAAAATAGATTGGTAATTGGTAATTGATAATTGGTAATTATCAAGCCCCACCTCATCCAAACTAAGCAATCTCAATAACTGCTAAAAAAGTAGGGCAGACATTTCCTGCCCCACTGAATATTAACTCAATCCGTCTTCCTGATTGTTTTCTCCTTATTTCTTATTCCATCCATCCGTTACATCCGCTACACAATCCGTTGCCGAACTTCTCTTTACCTCTTAGCCAACTTCAGTAATTGAGCAGTCACCGCCAAACTTTCCTCGTAAAGCACATCTCTGCCCCAACTCTGCAAGTGCTGGCCCAGCAACTGTTCCGTTACCTGATCTAGTAGAGGAGTCACTTGGTTAAATCGATCGGTTTGAGCACCACCTTTTGTTTCCATCCGCATACAGCCCCCCGCTTCCGAACACAGAACCGTACCGCAGTCAGCATTCTCATTCGTAGAATTTAAACGCAGAGCAATCAAATCGCCCGGTACATCCCCCGTATCGGCAGTAGGAAGAGCAGCCAACTCCGCTTCGACAACCCGTTCGTCCGCACCCGCAAATCTAATGCGCTTGATTTGGTAATCGCCCTCCTCCTGTTTGAAAGCCACAGGACGCCACTGAAGCCGGCTCGCCAGCCAGCCCAAATACATCAGCGCTTGAGTAGAATTTCCTTGTTCGTAATCGATCGTCACTCGATCGATCTCCCGAATTGCCGCCCGACGTTCCGGCGGATCGAAGGCCTCCGCAGCTAACTCCTGCCACGCCGCCAGCCTGCGCCAGTTCAAATCCGCGATCGGAATTCCTTCCTCGATCAGACTTTGCATCATCAGCAATTCTGCTTCAGATTCGGCAAAACTGCTAGAGTCGATAATCACAGAACTGCTAGTTGTCGCCAGCCGCTGGAACAAACCTCGATCGGCATCTGGGTTAGCTTTCCACCACAGCAGCGTCGGCAAATCGCCGATCGTCAGCGCTGTCACGATCGCGCTCACCCGTTCCAGAGCAGCTTCCGTACCCCTGAGCGTAATATATTCGCAGCAGATCAGATTGCCGCTGCCGCGCTTGTGCACCGGACAGTAAGCAGCCACTTGAGCCTGCACGCCCGTATCTTCTCCCGCAGTCGGGCACAGAGCAATAATCCGGCAGGGATTCGCAGCTACGATCGCATCAGCCACCCCGGAACCCCCAGATCCCAAGCCAGTCGAACCCAAAAGCTCTCCCTTGGCATTTTTGCGAGCCACTTCTTCGCGCAACATCGCCAGCAATTCAGCGCTAGGTTTGCCACTTCTGGGCATTCCGTAAGCTTTTTGAGCAGCCCTGATGCTAGATGCCGTCATCGGCCCGCTAATACCATCAACAGGCCCGTCGTAAAATCCCAGATCCGCCAATAATTGCTGGGTTTCTTCCGGTTCATACACGACAAAAGTAAAAGTTGCTGCCCTAGTCGCGATCGGAAAATCGCCCTTCGATCCTGATTCTCTGTAACTTTCCCAGATTTTACTCAGTTCTGCCTCTATCTGGTCGAGCGACACATCTTTAGGGTTTTGCAGCGAAACTAGAGGCGGAGCTTTCATCGGTGTCATCGTCATCGGTTTTTTCTCCTTGTTTATTTGTCCGTTGTCTGGAAAGCAGTTGACAGTTGTTGATTGTTAGTTGTTAGTTGTTAGTTGTTGATTGTCAGTTGTTAGTTGTTGATTGTTAGTTGTTGCCAATAACCAATAACTAATAACCAATAACCAATAACTAATAACCAATAACTCTTAAAGTCGTCGCCACTTGCGGCCGTCTCTGTTAATCATTAATTCTGCTTCTGCCGGTTCCCAAGTACCAGCTTCATATTTAGGAACCAAACTTTGGTCGTTGGAAGATTCCCAAGCCATCAGCGCCGGAGTTACCACCCGCCATGCTTCTTCCACTTCATCAGAACGGGTAAACAAAGTTTGGTCGCCCAGCATACAATCAATCAACAGGCGATCGTAAGCATCCGAAGATGTCACCCCAAACGAAGCACCATAACTAAAATCCATATCCACCGTCCGCGTCCGCAAATCTGGCCCCGGCATTTTCGCCTCAAACCTCAGCGAAATCCCCTCGTTGGGATGCACGCGCATGGTCAAAACGTTAGGAGTAGTTTGTTGGGCCGCCGACTGAAAAATTAACAGTGGCACTTCCCGAAACTGAATCGCAATTTCGCTAACTTTTTTCGGCAACCGCTTACCAGTCCGCAGGTAGAAAGGCACTCCCTGCCATCGCCAGTTGTCAATCATAAACTTCATCGCCACAAAAGTTGGCGTTGTCGAGTTTGGAGCAACCCCCGGTTCTTCGTGATAACCCGGCACGGGTTTGCCTTTCATCCACCCTGCGGAATATTGACCGCGAATCGCGGAGAACTCCAAGTTATTCAAATCCGCCAAGCGAGTTGCTTGCAGAACTTTCATCTTTTCAGTGCGGATGCTGTCAGCATCGAGGGAGTTCGGCGGTTCCATCGCCGTCAGACAGAAAATCTGCATCAAGTGGTTTTGCAGCATATCCCGCAACGCCCCAGAGGATTCGTAGTAACCGGCCCGGTCTTCTACCCCCACAGTTTCTGCAACGGTAATTTGTACGTGATCGACAAATTGCCTGTTCCACAGCGGTTCAAAAATCGCGTTCGCAAACCGGAACACCATCAAATTTTGAACCGTTTCTTTACCCAAATAGTGGTCGATCCGGTAAACTTGCTGTTCTTGGCAAACCTGCTGCACCACACGGTTGAGAGCTTTTGCCGAACTCAAGTCGCGGCCGAAGGGTTTTTCAATTACCAAGCGATGTTTTATTGGATCGGCCAGCATTTGAGCTGCGCCCAGTTGCCGAATTGCTTCTGGGAAAAAGTTCGGAGAAACGGACAGATAAAAGATGTGATTGCCGCGGGTTCTCCTTTCTTCATCGAGTTCAGCTAAGAAAGCTTTGAGTTTTTGATAGCTTTCGGGGTTGTCAATGTCGCCGGGACAGTAGTACAAACCTTTGGCGAAATCTTGCCACAATTCCTCATTGCCAATACCGCCGCCAAATTCTTCGATGCCTTCCCGCATTTGTTCTCGGAAGTAATCGTGACTCCAGGGACGGCGGGCCACACCTACTACTGTAGTTTCCGGTGGCAAGCGCCGATCGAGCTTCATCTGATAAATTGCTGGTACCAGTTTGCGCTGGGTGAGGTCGCCGGAAGCTCCGAATATCACCAGAATTTGCGGTTCCGGCATCCTTTCCTTTCGCAAACCAACCCGCAGTGGATTTTCAAGTATCGTTACCATTTATTTTCCTTTTGCTTCTAGTGCTGTTAATCTTGCCAGTACCGCGTGATAGTTTGCCGTCATTTCTGCTAATTGCTGGGTCAGAGAGTTGATCTGCCCTTCATATTCGGCTTTGACTTCTGCTCTAATTTCCTCCCTGAGTTCAGCTCTAACTTCCTCTCGAATTTTTTGTCTCTCAACCGCCAGACGAATTTCCCAATCTCGATCGCGCTGTAGTAGTTCAGCTTTCAACTGTCGGTTTTCGGCTCTAAGTTGCTCCATTTCCAACGCCACAGCAGCAGCACGCCGATCCCTCTCTCTGTTTTGCTGTCGGATTTCTTCTCTAAGTCGCTTATTGTCCGATCGCAGTTTCTCCAGTTCAGAATCAGTATCTTTAGGCGATCGCCCGCTTCCTAGTGAAGGAAATCGCTGTTCAACCAAACGCTGAACGGCTGCACCAGTTGGAATTCCGTTGGGCGATGACTCTACTGCTTCTTGCCAGATTTGGATTTGTAATTCAGGGGGGAGTTGAGCCAAAGGGCGGACTTGACTCTCCTTAGTCGGAAATTTGGAACCAATTGGTTCCAAATTTTCCATAACCCGTGCGGCACCAATAAACCGATTAGCCGTCTGTCTGGCCATACCCCACTTTTCTTGGCAATAAGCCTCAAAAGTCTTGTGGATTTCACGGTACAGTTTTTGTTCCCGAATCTCGTCAAGGGCTTTGCCGACTTCATGAAAAGTCTGAAGTCCATGTTCCACAATGGATTCCAGTTCTTGAAGTCTTGCCAGTTCGGTGAGATTAAGTTGGTCGGTTGCATACTCGCTCTCTACTAGAGTATTGGTAATCTGCATAGTAAATGCCTCAGCGCTTGAAGATGGAGAATTTGAGTTGTATATTTGGGGAGATTCCTGCTAGAGGACACAATAGATTTTTTTTTCTAGGAAAAATGTGCGCAATTGCGCACATTTTTCCTGGAGAGAATTCAAAACTAAGCATTTAGGAAGCAACACAATTATCTATTTCGCCCCCTGAATGCTTCTGCCTCTGAGGATACAGATATTTCCTTAAGCGACAGGTGCGAGCTTCTTAACTTTCTCTTCCAAGGAATCCATCAGGGATTGGAAGGGGCTGACAAATTTCTCGATCCCGTCCAGGAGCAAGTCTGCCATCACTTCGTCCAAGTTGATGTCGATGTCGGGATCTTTGAGACTTTCGATCAGGCTGTAAGCTTCTGCAACGTTATTCTCAATCCGGGGCGCGACATCGCAGTGATCGAAACAAGCTTCCACGGTGTTCGGCGGCAAAGTGTTAACAGTGTCGGGGCCGATTAGTTCATCCACATACATCACATCGCTGTAGTTGGGGTTTTTGGTGCTGGTGGAAGCCCACAGCAAGCGCTGGACTTTGGCTCCTTTGGCGGCTATTGCTTGCCAGCGATCGCTCGCGACGATCTCTTTATATTTCTGGTAAGCTACCTTGGCATTGGCGATCGCAATTTTTCCCTTCACCGCTTCCAGTTTGGCTTTGGTGGAAATATCTGTGACGTTTTTGAGTTTCTCGTCAATCTTGCCGTCAATATTGATGTCGATCCGGCTCAAGAAGAAACTGGCAACTGAAGCGATGTTGCTCACGTCCAAACCCTTAGCTGCCCGCGCTTCCAAGCCACGAATGTAAGCCCAGAAAGTTTCGACGTAGCTGTCAACTGAGAACAGCAACGTCACGTTAACGTTAATCCCTTCACTGATGACTCGTTCGACAGCGGGCAATCCTTGAGCAGTTCCCGGAATCTTGATCATCACGTTTGGTTTACCGATCGCCTGATAATAACGTAAGGCTTCACTAATCGTGCTTTCTGTATCATTGGCGATCGTCGGCGGCACTTCAATGCTGATGTAACCGTCCAAACCCTTGGACTCTGCGTAAACTGGGGCGAAAATGTCGCAAGCGTTGCGGATATCTGCAAATACCAGAGATTCATAAATCTCCATGACAGATTTACCAGCCCGGATGCCCGCTTCAATATCAGTATCGTAAATGACATTACCCGCGATCGCCTTCTCAAAAATGGCCGGATTCGATGTAATCCCTCGCAGCCCGCGACTTTCTATCATCTTTTTGAGTTCGCCGGACTCGATCAGATTGCGAGTCAAATTGTCCATCCAGATACTCTGGCCAATTTCTTTGATTTCTAACAGGTGATTCTTTGTCGCTTCTGTCATGGTCTTTAACTCCTACAATTTAGTAATGGGAATTGGGAATTAGAAATTGGAAATTGAGAACTTGTGCTGAACCATTCCGTACCCTGAGCAGAATCAAAGGGCTCAGGATAAACTCCGCCGAAGTATTGGCAATTGGAAATTAAAACATTCTTGCTTCCTAACCTCTATTACATCCGTTACATCCGTTACACAATCCGTTGCCGAACTTCCTTCACTCTTCAAGTGTTATGGGATTGCGCGATCGCTCTTTAATAAAAGACTCAACCAGCGCTACATTTTCTTTACTGCCAATAATCAAAGGCGTGCGCTCATGAATTTTAGTCGGCACCACGTCCAAAATGTCTTGAATACCCGTACTAGCGCGCCCACCGGCTTGCTCCATCAAAAACGCCAAAGGAGCAGACTCGTAGAGTAAGCGCAATTTGCCATCGGGGTTTTTCACCGTTCCTGGGTACAAAAACACACCTCCCTGAGATAAAATCCGGTGGAAATCTCCCACCAAAGCGCCTCCGTACCGGGCGGTATAGCCTTGATTTCGATGTACGTAGCGAATGTAATCCCGATAAGATTCATCCCACTGCCAAAAGCTACCTTCATTGACACTGTAGATCGGGCCGCTGTCTGGAACCTTGATGTTTTCTGTTGATAGAATAAACTCGCCTAAACTGGGGTCGAGGGTAAATGAATGAACGCCTTGGCCGATCGAATAAACCAGCATGGTACTAGGGCCGTAGAGCACGTAGCCCGCTGCGATTTGTTTGTGTCCGTGTTGCAGCAAATCGGCAGCAGAACCGTCTTCATCATCCCCCTCTTGCTTGCGGATGCTGAATATGGAGCCGACATTGAGATTGATGTCAAGATTGGAAGAACCGTCTATGGGGTCGTAGAGCAGACTGTAACGCCCGATCGGACAATTTTCGGGAATGTAGTAGGGTTTTTCCATTTCCTCGGAAGCCAACCGACAGACAAGTCCGCTTTGCTGGAATACCGAGATAAACACTTCATTAGCATAGATATCCATCTTTTTGACGGATTCTCCCTGCACGTTCACAGCCCCTGTAAACCCTAAAGCATCTTCCATTAACCCGGCTCTGCTGAGGCGTCGCGCGATCAGCTTAGCAGCCAGCCCGATGCGATTCATCAGAGCGCTGAGATCCTGAGCATCTGCTGAAAAGCTGTGGAGTTGCTGGAGTACGTGACGGGATAGAGTAGTGCAATCGCGGTCTAAGGCTTGTACCTGCTCGGTCGGGCCCAGACGGGTTTCCCCTGTTGGCGCGTTTACCATGATGTTGATGTTCTCCCTGTCTTGCGGCTCGCTAGTTGGGGATTTTCAGGTGCTTGGCGTTTGCCCCTCGATCGGCTTTGAGGTCGATCGTCCCCTAACTTCTATCTTAGGGAGGGTTTTGCGAAAGGGCGTGGAACTTTAGGTGAATTTTAGATCCCCACCGAAAATTGAGGAGTACGATCGAGCTTTGAGTAAGAAGTTGTATTCAAAATCACTAAATTTTTGATTTACCGCAGAGAACGCAGAGGACGCAGAGGGAGAAAGTGTTGGCTTCGGGATGTAGGTTTGCTGTATAGCAGAAGGAAGTTCGGCAACGGATTCGCTTGCGCGAGATTTAACGAAGGTCAGTCTAACGATTTTAGATTTACGATTGACTTAGCCCACCTGGGGCGGGGCTTCTTGAGGATTTTAGATTCGTTATGAGTGCGATCGGTCAAGATTGTATCAGACGAGCGATCGTACCCCCACAAAAAACTTTTGCTGCCCATTAGGTCTTGAATTACCTAAATATATCTGCTTAGAATCCTTAAACCGCAAATTTTAGCTAAAGGTGATATCACACTCCACAATTATGGGTAAGCTATCCATAGAAATACGGTGATTGAAATTTAAGCAAATATACATAGTCAGTCATTGACTTTTCGATTGACTTGTGTTTGAAATTTACTCAAATGCTAAATTCACCTTGCATGAATTTCTCAAAATTTGGATTGTAAAAACCCAAAGAGAAAATGTTTCTTGGCACTCATCAACCCAGGATAACGCTATGGATATTATTGAACAAATTCCCCATAACTTAGTCAAACACTATCAGATTAAAAAGCTACTCGGAGAAGGCGGTAGTAGCACAACTTACGAAGCCATTGACCTCAAAACAAACCAGCGAGTCGCACTCAAAGCTTTGTCTTTACAGAAGATGAATGACTGGAAAGTCCTGGAACTATTTGAACGAGAAGCCAATGTTTTATCAAAATTGAATCATCCGGGAATTCCGCGTTATTTGGATTATTTTTATGTCGATACTCCCGATAACCGTTGTTTTTATATAGTACAAGAACTGGCCCAAGGGCAATCTCTAGCAAGTTTAGTCGAAAGTGGCTGGCACGCTTCTGAATCCGAAATTCAACGCATTGCCACACAAATTTTGGAGATTTTAGTTTATCTCCATTCACAGACACCACCTGTGATCCACCGGGATATTAAACCAGAAAATATTGTTTTCAAATCGCCGATCGATTCCCAGAAACCAAAAGACTTGGCAGTCTGCTTAGTAGATTTTGGAGCAGTGCAAAACACTTATTACAATACTTTAATGCGAGGAAGTACCGTAGTTGGAACCTATGGTTATATGGCTCCAGAACAATTTCTCGGACAAGCCGTACCTGCAACAGATTTATATGGTTTAGGAGCGACATTGTTGTATTTACTAACCCACCGTTCCCCCGCCGAATTACCAACAAATATACTAGAGAAAGATTTTCGGTCTCAAATTCAGATTTCTTCAGCATTTGCCGATTGGTTAGAAGAAGCGATCGCGTCAGATTTAGACAACCGCTTTCAATCGGCAAAAGAAGCGCTTGAATTGCTTCGCAGTCCTCGAATAGTTAGCGTTAAATCCGAGCCGACTCAATGGAAAAAACGCCTCAAAATAGGAATTGCTGCTATTGCTACTGTTGCGGTTTTAAATCATTTTAAATATCCCATCCTCAACCGGATTGGATTTACTCCCGATGCAGTTGTCAAGGCTGCCTGCCAGGGAGACACTCAAACTGTTAGGCATTATCTGGATCTTGGCATTAATGCTAATAGCAGGGTAAATAATCAGAATTTACTACACTGTGCTGGCTCAAAAGAGGTGGCCGAATTGTTAATTGCCAAAGGTGCAGATGTCAACGCTAAGGCTGCATATGGCTTTACCCCATTACACCTCGCTGCTATGTTCGATCGCATAGAAGTGGCACAGACGCTAATTGCTAAAGGTGCAGATATTAACGCCTGGACAGGAAGTCTATATTTTAATAGAACTCCTCTGTTCTTTGCCCGATCGCCTGAAATGGCCAAGTTGCTGATTGCTAAAGGTGCGGATGTCAATGCCAAAAACAATAAAGGTTTGACTCCTCTACATATGGCGCGATCGAAGGCAATAGCAAAGATACTACTCGCCGCAGGCGCAAAAATTAACATCAAAGAAGACAATGCCCGAAATGGCAAGAGTACAGCTTTATTACATAACGCAGTCAAAATAGGCTTTAAGGAGTTGGTACAACAGCTAATTAAAGACGGTGCAAATGTGGCGATCCGGGATAGTGAAAAAAGAACTCCCCTGCACTATGCAACCACAAAAGAAGTTGCTGCTTTGCTAATGCTGGATATCAACGCTATAGACAAATCTGGAAATACTCCGTTACACCTAGCTGTCGATCGAGGATCTCAAGATATCGCTGAACTGCTAATTGCTAATGGCGCAAGGGTTAACGCTAGAAATGCGAACGGTCAAACTCCATTGTATCGAGCGATCGCGATCGGACACAATCATTGGTGACAAGTTAAGACTGTAAGTCTTTTGTCAAGAGGCTTTTAGAGAATTG
>NZ_JAUBOJ010000117.1:0-10340 GCF_036700185.1 Microcoleus sp. BM001215392
ACTCTGGTAATTGGCAAAAATGTACAATGGAAAAACGAGATTAATTTAGGGAAACAAACTAATCAGAACTTCGTAACTGTTCCTCATGCTCGATTGATTGAGATGTTGGAATATAAGGCTGCATTGGTGGGAATAAAAGTGATGGTGCAGGAAGAATCATATACTTCTCAATCCAGTTTCCTGAATTTAGACCCGATTCCTGTTTATGGGGAGAATGGTGCCGATCGTGTCAAGTTTTGTGGTAAACGAATTAAGAGAGGATTGTACAAAACATCGAGCGGTAGATTAATTAACGCCGATGTCAATGGCTCTTATAATATCCTAAGAAAAGCAATCCCAAATGCCTTGTGCAATGGGATAGGTCGTGGGCGTAGTTCAGCCAAGGCGGGTGAATCCGCTCGAAGTAAAAGCGAAGGGGGAGGGACTTGAAGCCTCCCATGTCATGTCATAAATGCCTATACTTTTACCAGCTATCAGTTCTAAAATACCATCTAAAAGTCCCTGACCCGCGCGCATAATCGAAACTATTACCATTTTCTTCGACGCAGCCAGCATCGGTGCATTCATTTGGGCGATCGGCGTTTCAATCTCTTCATATTTGAGCGGCAAATCTCGCGTCACCTGATAGGCCAGCAGCATCCCAATTTCTCTCAGCAGTTGGCGAAATTTCCCCGTACTCGTTTGCGTTTGACGCATTAAAGTTAACTTGTGCTGTATCAAAGGATGGTCGATGACAGTAACTTTAGCGCTCATTTTTATTTACATTTAATTTTATTAATTATAATTATGCTTTCCTGAATCTGACAGAAAATACATAAATCCCCTCTTTTTCATCGTTCCCCGCCACCAGACCGAGCCTTTTACTACAACGCCAGCGGCTCTGATTCCAGAATTAAAGCAGATTTTCTCAAGCCATAGTGTAAGAAAATAATTAGCAGCTCAACAAATATTCACCAGTACAGCACCGACACAAAAAACCGATATTTGTTCCCCCAAAAACCCACAAAAAATATAGATATTTTGGCATCGAATCGTCCGGAAGAGTCTTTAAATGACATGAATCTTAGAAAGTACAAGGACAAAAAAGGCATTAGTCCATCAACTAATGCTACTGGAAGAAGCCCGGAGCCAAATACAGGTATCTAGCTCTCAGTCAGAGTCTGAATGCCTTTTCAGTAAAGGCTTGCCCTCTCCTAAATGGAAGAGTACAGCCTCAATTTTCATTGAATTATTCAGGTTTGTCCTAACACAAAAACATTAAGGAAAAAATCCATGAAATTTGTAAAACTCTTGCTAGCCACAGTATTAACGAGTGCTGCCATCAGCCCCGCTTTCGCGGCTACTCCGTCAGTTCAAATATTAGGTGCAAGCTACGGAGGTAGCGGTTGCCCCGATCGCTCCGCCAGCGTCACTGTCAGCCCAGACGGTCAAGAACTCAGCATTTTATTTGATAAATTTGCCGCCCAAGGCAACATCTCAACAGAAACCCGGAAAAGCTGCAATCTCAGCATTCCAATCAAAGTACCCCAAGGCTTCCAAATTTCGATATACGATGCCGATTACCGCGGCTACGTTGCTCCTAGAACGACAGGAACCCTGCGAGCAGAATACTTTTTTGCCGGCAACCGCGGCCCGGTTTTCAATCGGAATTTCAGCGGCGAAACTAACTACAACGTTCGAGATAGCTTAGCCACTGTAGCTGATGTTTGGTCTCGCTGCGGCGATAGCGTAAACATGAGAGTAAATGCTTCGATGACAGCCCGCGGTGCCGGCACGGCAACCGTTGACTCCTTCGATTTAGCTCATCGCGGCTTAGTTTATCACGTCAAATACCGCACTTGCAAGTAAGCAGAACCACCAAAAAAATATAACACCGATGACCCGGTTTCGTAAAGAAACCGGGTTTCTCAATGCTCTAATTACAACGATAATGATAATTAGGTTGGTAGTCAGGAATGCGAGTCCTCAGAATTTTATGCGGACTCGCATTCCTGACTACCAACCTATGATGTGTTTCCATCTCACCTACTTGGTCAAAACACAGTCCCGTCACTTTCAATCTGAATTGGCGATACTCCACCAGCCCTCAATTCTGCCGCAATTTTCCGCCCCGCCGCCCAAGTTCCTCCTTGCAAAATCTTCACCAGTGGCAATTGAGCGGCACTCAAATGCAGTTTTTCTCGCATAGCAGCAGCAATTTTATCTAAAAGAATCACAGTTAGCGATCGCCATTCAACTATAACTTCCGAACCAGGCAAATAACTCTCTTCAAAAATAACCGCATCTTTGGGTAGCAGCAGCCCGATATCCAAACACAAACCACCGTTACGGTACTCCGGCAATCCTGTAAGCTCATCCAATCCGGCGACTTCTAAACCAAGCTGTTGCAGCGGTTCCAACAGCGAATAAGTCAACCACTGCGAGAGTTTGTGAAACGGCACAAATTCATCCCCCAAATTTTCTCCTTGTAACGCGGGATGCCGCCACACATCGCCTAAATTAACACCAGCAATGGTATATCTTCCCGGCCAAATTTCCGCAAAACCATTCAAAACAGCACTTAAAACTTCAGAAGCATTCACAGTTTTGACTTCCGAAATCAGAGTGTCGAGTAAATATTTTGCCAAATTTCCGGGACGCGGATTTTCAGTGCCAAATAATAACGGATGCTGGCAAATCGTATCGCCCAAACGCTGCAACAATTCCCATCTGCCGGTTAAACTAACTAGCAGATTGTCTCGATTTACCTGAAATCCAGCAGCTAAAGTTTCTAGTTTTAACCCAGAAAGTCCCCGCGCATCAGCTTGAAGAGGAAAATCAGGATTGCTCGAAAAAATACCTTGACAAAACATCCGAAAAGTGGCTACAGCTAAACCTTCAGAACGGCGGTAAACCTGTCCTGTTTCTGCTTCGCAATACTGCCAATCTGCACCAGCGCCGGCATCGAGTAAAACGCTGACAATTACCAAATCAAATTTGATCTTAGCTTGCTCTATCAGTGTAAATTGTGCGAAAGCTGTATCTAGTTCCGCGAGGCGCGGCAAGTTACCCGCTTCAAAATGCCGCCAGCGGCTGTGGAAGGGAATGTTGAAGTCGGGATACTGTTGGCGGGTTGTGTCGATTACATAATTTGCTGCTTTGTCGAGTTGGGATAAATCGACGCCGAAGTAGCGGAGTTTATTTTCGGAGGCTAAGTCAAAAAGCCGATCGCACTTTTGGCGAATCGCAGCCGGGGTTCTCAGATATTCTACAGTCTCAAGTTCAATATTGCGCAGCTTCATACAACTAAGCACCGATAAACATCATTTTCTTTAAAAAAGTCAAACTGACTGTAATCTAAAAGATTATCTAAAATCACATTTCTATCAATTTTAATCAGCTTGTACTCCCACTTCGAGCCGCTCACTTCGCGTTTTATTTGATCCGAAACAATCACAGAATTTTTTTCAGTAGCCGGAGATACGATTTTGCTTAAATCTTCCAGCCTGTCAGCAATATTAATATCTTTGCCGTAAGTACAAGAGCGAAATATGTACAAATTTCCTTTAGCAACTCCCACAGACAAACCGCAAGGTATTTGATTGCCATGAATAAAAAGTTTCCAATTTTCGCACAAACTTTCCATTGCCGCTAAAGCTGAGTGAGCTTCCGGGAAAGTCAACAAATGCGAATCTCCCACAATACTCCGAATTGTGCCACCATATTCTTCACAAATTGTTTTTTCAAAAGTATCAAAATTAGTCAGCAAATATTCAATATCTTTAATAGAATTAGATTCTTGATAGGCAATAAAACCTCTCAAATCAGCTTTAATTATTGCTTGATTTTCTACGAGTCTAGTTTTGTAACTTTGGTCAACTTTGTAGACTTTTTCAGGTTCGCTCATTCCTTTCAAAGAAAACTCGTTGACAAAAGATGTTTGCAGTTCTGCTTTATTGAGCGCCAGCCATGCTGCTTGGGACAAATATATTTCATCCGGTGGAGTTACTGATTCAATGCGCGCTGTCAAGTTCACCGTATCGCCAAAAATATCTTTATCTTGATGCAAGACATCTCCTAAAGTAATCGATACGCGAATAGCCAATCGTTCGTCGTTGGATTTACTAGATTGTTGGGTTCTTAATTCTTGCTGCATTTCTAGGGCTGCCACCGCCGCTGCTGTGACGCTGGGAAAAATCATCCAAAACGAATCACCTTCGCCTTTGATCACGCTGCCTTCATTTCGAGTGCTAATATCTGAAATAAAATTTTTATGTTCGTTTAACAAACTACTTAAGTCCGACTGAGATAATTTTTTAACTCTAGCGGTATACCCGCAAATATCTGTTTTTACGATCACAGTAGAACGCAAATTAGCCATAACCTACCCTGACTGATCAAAACCAGCAATAAATTTTATTTTGCCAAGATGCGACTGTTCGCGTCCGATCGATCGCGTCTTGGCATCTCAATCTCCTAAATCGCGTCCGATCGCTTCTGCAAGAATTGTAGCATCTGGTACAGGGTCTGGTGTGTAGTAGCCAGCGGCTTTTTTAGCGACGATTTCGACTTGTGCGTCTCCGGGAATCCAGTCTTCAGGAATCGGAATGCGATCGACCACCTGAATGCCAGAATTGATAATCGCATTGTATTTCATATCGCTCATAGAAACTAAACTGTCAATGCGAGAGATCCCCAACCAGTGCAGCACGTCTGGCATTAATTCTTGAAACCGCATATCTTGAACTCCCGCAACACATTCAGTGCGAGTAAAATAGGCATCAGCGCGATCGCCGCCTTCCTGCCTTTTTCTGGCATTGTACACCAAAAACTTCGTTACTTCCCCCAAAGCTCTGCCTTCCTTGCGGAAATAAACAATTACCCCAGAGCCACCAGATTGTGCCGTTTGGATGCAAATTTCAATCCCGTGTACCAAATAAGGGCGGCAAGTGCAAATATCCGAACTAAACACATCAGAACCGTTGCATTCATCGTGTACCCGTACCGCCAACTGTTTATCTGGGTCAGAAATATTCGCAACATCGCCAATAATATAAACTGTAGTTCCGCCAATGGGCGGCAATAAAACCTGCAAATCCGGCCGCGTCACTAAATCCGAGAACATACCGCCTGTTTGCTCGAACAATACACGGCGGAGAACGCTTTCTTCTACCCCCAGCCTTTTGGCAATACCCGGCAAATACCACACCGGATCGATCGCAATTTTAGTTACTGCTAAATTGCCACCAGCTTTGACTATTTTGCCATCAATTTGCACCCGTCCCTTAGCAATTGCTTCTTGCAATTCCGGCATATTAATGTGAGCTTTCGTGACAGCAATTGTCGGTCGAATATCGTATCCCTGCTGGGAAAATGAAGTATAAATTTCGCTAACCAAACCCCCAAACGGATCGAGAGAAACGATCGAATTGCGATCGCCCCAACTCGGATGCGGCCCGATGTGTGCCGCCGGAGACGTGTTAGTAAAATCCGGGCGGTGATCTGCTTGGAGCGAGCCCGAAGCCACTGCTAGCGCTCGATAAACAGAGTAAGAACCCGAATGAGTGCCGATCGCATTCCGGTGAGACGATTTGCTGAGGCTGCCAATCACAGGCCCCCGTTTCAGTGGATCGATTTCTCCCCAGTAAATGGGAAGAGTTTTTGTGCCCGATCTGCCGGGATGGGATGTTAAAACTATATGCTTGGGTTTTGACACAGTTTTTTTTGGCTTTTACTATGGATGCTGCTGTTGGTTGTAAGCCAAATCGCAATCGGAAACAGTCATTCATCATAGCAACAGTACACGCATCCCTGCTCGAAACAATGGTGCTAAACGCACACAACCCAATCTAGGCTTAGCTTTGAGGAGCGTAGCATTATTTCAAATTATGCAACAGTAATCGATCGGCTGTGGATTCATTTTTAATCTGTCGCATTAATCGCAAATCTCTTAGCGACCACCTTACACCAGAAGTCGATGAAACAAGCCTCACAATTATTGTGTAGCATATTTATTTTCAGATTAAAATTGAATCCTTGAGTCGGATTTGATATAAGCTTAGAGTTGAATCTTCCCCCGGAAAGCCAAACTCAAAGACAGCACAACATTTATACACCTATTTTGAACTTTTAACAAATGCAAAAAAAGATTTGAGACCAACCGCTAACCTGCAATAAATCTCAAATCTTACATCAAATTATTTTGCTAAAAACGCCTCAATTCAGGCTTTGAGGGTGGCAGAATTCCATTAAAATTGCCTCGCCTTCGTCCCGAGAGTCCAATTCCTGGGCCAGACGCTTGACATAATTGTCGGAGATCAAGCGGCTGGAAATCTTCTGCGGTAAAAACCAGCGATTGCGCCACCGCAAAGAAAGCGAATAAGCCACCGCAGAAGGAAAGGAATAAGTGGACTGTCGCCGAATTTTCAAACCAGAAACTTCTCCTGCTTTACTCAAAGTTTTCGGAGTAAATTGTATGATGTTGCGGGGGAAATAAGCGCTGTGCCACCGCCAGCCGAGGACGCGCGCCGATTCGCACTCAGCATTCGGTACCGCAACCCAAATATAACCGTTAGGTGCCAGCAATTGCCTCATGCAGTCGAGTGTTTGTGCAGGCGAAGGTGTTGCCATCAAAACGTGGGAACAGGTGATCACATCAAACTTTTCATCAGTACCATTTTGCGCAATATACTCCTCCAAAGTGCCTGTAAAAACATCGAGTCCGCAATCGCGTGCCGCCGCCGCTGCCGATTCTCCAGGCTCAACCCCTTTAACTTCAACTCCCAGTTTTTTTAAGACTTGCAAAAAAGAACCTCCGCCGCATCCTACATCCAACAACCGCTTACCAACAGGTACTGGAATGTGTCGGTGTTCGCCCCGCCGTTTTGCTTCTTCAACTACTGCGTCCTCATCGTCAACGTGAGTGTTGTAGCACAGATAATCCGGGGGATAATAGGGAATCAATTCCTGCCAGGTAGGTTGGGGATTGAGAAATCGCAGACCGCAATCATCACAGCCGAATAGCGACCAATGCAGCGGTTCTTTAGGGTGCTCGGAATTTCCCGCTTTGTTGCGAAAGCTAATTTTTGGGGAATCGCAAACAGGGCAATTTGTGAGTTGTTGCATGGTAAGTTTTTCTGATTGATGAGCGAGTTCGGGCAGTATCAGCCGACAGACATACGACCAGCAGGATTTGCACTCAACAGCCCGGTTTTTAGCAAAAACAGCACCAAAGTAACCAGATATCTGCTAAAAAACCGGGTTTTTGGTCAAAGCTTGCCTATTTACAAGAATTACACAGTTTAATCAAACAAAACCGGACTTTTTGAATTTTTATTTCCTGATGAATGGCTGAGCTTTAAATTGTTGACCTCGCTACCGACAAGACAGAAAACTTATATTTTCACTCTTAACGGTATCAAAATTATAAGCTTCCTCATCAATAGCAGGTATTAACTAATTAATCAACAATCCCTGAAAATCGCAATTTTTCAATTATTTAATCGTTGGAGACTTCGACTATTCTGATGGCAGCGCTCGCTGTCTGCCTAGGTCTAAAATCTCAAATTGTACCTCACCCAGCGCGAGGCTATACGTAATATAGCGGGCCAACAATCATGCAAATAGAGACCAGGTTGCAACCATTATTCACTCAGTCATTGTTAGTTGTTAAATCTCACATCTCTAATAGTGTGATAGACCGTGCTGGATATGCAGCGCTGTCAAACAACTCAAAACAGATTTGAGATTTGTGATTGACTGCAAGTTGGTCAATCACAAATCTCAAATCTCATATTTTTGCTCAAAAAAAACCATTAAACCTGGCTTGGAGGGTGACAGAACTCCATTAAAATTGCCTCACCTTCATCGCGAGAGTCCAATTCCTTCGCCCAGCCTTCAACACGTTCATCTGAAAGGAACAAGCGGCTAACTTTGTGCGGTACAAACAATTTATAGCGCTGCCACAAACAGATAGAGTAACGAAGGGCATCCGGCAAAGAGTAGGTGTAATTGCGCTGAATTGCTAAACCTGCCTTTTCGCCGGCTAAAGCCAAAGTTTTTGGGGTATAACCGATCAAATTGTAAGGATAATCGGTGCTGTGCCAGCGCCAGCCCAGTTTCCGCGCGTAGGGCGAATCAGCGTTGGGTACAGCCACCCAAATGTAACCGTTAGGAGCCAGCAATTGCCTCATGCAGTCGAGTGTTTCTGCCGGGAAAGGCGTTGCTCCCAAAACGTGGGAGCAGAGGATAACATCAAACTTTTCGCCAGTACCTTTTGCTGCAACGTATTCTTCTACAGTGCCGGTGAAAATATCCACACCGGCTTCGCGCCCTGCCGCTGCGGCTGAGCTGCTAGGTTCAATTCCTGCTACCTCAACTCCGAGTTTTTTGAACACTTGGAGAATGGAACCTCCGCCGCATCCCACGTCTAACAGCCGCTTGCCTACAGGGATAGGAATGTGTCGGTATTCATTAAGTTCTTTGGCTTGTTTTATTTCCTTTTCTTCGTCTGGTGCGTGAGTGTTGTAGCACTGCCAGCCTTCAGGGTAATAATCGCTCAATTCATCCCATGTCGGCCGCGGATTTACGAATACTAAGTCACAATCTTCGCATCCGTAAACTGACCATTTAGGAGCTTGTTTAGGTTGGCGTGCTGTTCCTGCTGTGTACCGGAAGCTGATTTTGTTGGAGTTGCAAACTGGGCAATTTGTGTATTTTTGCATGGTTCAGTTTCAGTGTTTTTGCTGTTTTTAACAGTCGTTCATGGGGGCTGACAAACCACCATTTTTTACCATTAGTTGGGCAGGTAGAGTACACCACTGCAAGCCGATCGAGTAATATTGTGACAGAGCAGCCTTTGTAGATGCTCGGCTTGTTTGCGATTGACCCCGATCGATCCATCGGCGCTATACGATGTTATCTCTAAAGGGTGAGAGCCAGAAGGTAGCATTTGTTACCGAGAATACAACCGATGCTCAACAGACAATGATTTTCGGTAGCGTTTTGAGGTAGCGCTAAATTCTTAAGAAGATACTAACTCACAAATTTAATGTTGCCAAGTACATCTCACTATTTGCTGAAAAATGCTCGTGTTCCCCTGTCTCTGCTAGAGATCAAATCGATCGCCCAATCAGCTTCTATTCTCGCCACAACGGCTGAGAACAATTTTTGTGCGGTGGATCTGGAAATTGCAGCGGGTGCGATCGCCCAAATTATTCCTGCTGGTCAAAAAAATTTATTCCCAATTGCAGATATCCCAATTGTGGATTTGTGCAGCGGCTTAGTTTTGCCGTGTTTTGTAGATATGCACACGCATTTAGACAAAGGACATATCTGGGAGCGATCGCCCAATCCCGATGGAACTTTCGCTAGCGCGATCGACACAGTACGCGCTGATGTCCAAAAATACTGGAATGCAGAGGATGTTTACAGGCGGATGCAGTTCGGCCTCAAGTGCAGCTACGCCCACGGAACCAAAGCCATCCGCACTCACATCGACGCAGCAGGCGAACAGGGAACTGTTAGTTTAGCAGCATTTACAGCCCTGCAAGCCGAATGGGACACGAGGCTAATCTTGCAAGCAGTTTCCCTAGTTTCCCTCGACTATTTCCTGACACCCGCAGGCGAAAAATTAGCCGACAAAATTGCCGAAATCGGCGGCATTCTAGGCGGCGTCGCCTACATGAATCCCGATTTAGACAAACAACTCGATCGAGTATTTAGCCTAGCCCAAGAACGCGGTTTAAACCTCGACTTTCACACCGACGAAACAGACGATCCAGAATCAACAACACTGCGGGAAGTCGCAAAAACTGCCATCCGCCACAAATTTAGCGGTCAAATAATCTGCGGACACTGCTGTAGTTTAGCCGTACAACCGCCAGACTTATTAACAGAAACTTTGACATTAGTCAAGCAAGCAAATATTGGCATAGTCAGCTTGCCTATGTGCAACCTTTACCTACAAGACAGACAATCAGGGCGTACACCGCGTTGGCGGGGAGTGACGGTATTGCATGAACTAAGAGCAGCAGGAATTCCCGTCGCAGTTGCTAGCGACAACTGTCGCGATCCGTTCTACGGATTTGGCGACCACGATGTTTTAGAAGTCTTTAATATGGCAGCCCGCATCGCCCATTTAGATCGGCCTTGGGAAGAATGGCCGCGCACAGTCACAGAGACACCAGCAGATTTGATGGGATTGCCGAATTTAGGGAAAATTGCAGTTGGTTTACCCGCAGATTTGATTTTGTTTAAAGCGCGGAATTTCAGCGAATTGTTATCTAGGTCGCAGCGCGATCGCACAGTTTTGCGGCAAGGCAAAGAAATTGATACAACTCTGCCAGATTACCGCGAACTAG
>NZ_JAUBOJ010000117.1:10440-17670 GCF_036700185.1 Microcoleus sp. BM001215392
ACGATTTGTTAGGAATTTAAATATCAAAAGTAAGGTGCGCATTGCGCACCCTACACTAGACGATTTGTTAGGAATTTAAATATCAAAAGTAAGGTGCGCATTGCGCACCCTACAGTGTCAGGAATTTAAATGTCAAAAGTAAGGTGCGCGTTGCGCACCCTACACTAGACGATTTGTCAGGAATTTAAATATCAAAAGTAAGGTGCGCATTGCGCACCCTACACTGTCAGGAATTTAAATATCAAAAGTAAGGTGCGCATTGCGCATCCTACACTGTCAGGAATTTAAATATCAAAAGTAAGGTGTGCAGGTGCGCGTTGTGCACCCTACACTGTCAGGAATTTAAATATCAAAAGTAAGGTGCGCAATGTGCACCCTACATTTAAATGTTTTGTATAACTCCTGTCATTGCCAAATGACAACGGATTTGATATAAATATAAAAGCTAATTTCATCGAGGATATTTTAAGTGAAAGCAGTTATTTTACTGTCGGGAGGGCTGGATTCCTCAACAGTTTTGTATCAAGCCAAAGCCGACGGCTGCGAGTGTTACGCGATATCCTTTGACTACCAGCAAAGGCACCGACGGGAGTTGGAATCAGCACGGGCGATCGCACTTTCAGCACAGGTTAAGGCGCATCAGGTGGTAAACTTTGACCTGACGCTGTGGGGCGGTTCGGCATTGACGGACGATAAGATGGAATTGCCGATCGATCGCAACCTGACAGAAATGTCGCAAAACATCCCCATTACCTACGTTCCAGCTAGAAATACGATTTTTCTCAGCTTTGCCCTCGCCTACGCCGAAACCCTAGGAGCTCAGCGGATTTACATCGGCGTCAACGCTTTAGATTATTCCGGCTATCCCGACTGCCGCCTCGATTACATCCAAGCCATGCAGGAAGTCTTTCGCTTAGGAACCAAGCAGGGAAGGGAAGGAGAAGCTATTAATATTGTAACACCTTTAATTGAACTAAAAAAAACCGAAATTATTCAATTGGGCAACAAATTAGGAGTGCCTTGGAAGCAAACTTGGTCTTGTTATGCAGGCGGCGAAACAGCGTGCGGCGTTTGCGATTCTTGTCGGCTGCGGTTGACTGCTTTTGAAGAATTGGGGTTTAAAGATCCGGTACCTTACGCTTAATAAGGATCGCGAATTAAATAATTTACACAAGTTTGTGAGATGGGCCAGAAGAATCATCAAATTGTAAGTTATTGAATTTTCATTCTTAAGCTGGTGTCCACCTCATTTTAACAATCATGTTTCTCGAAACCATTAATGGGACGTTGCTCCTAGCAGCGTCCGAAAATATGGTGCTAGAAGGGTGAACCGATTGATTTTAGCCGCGCCGGAAAGCACCAGTCTCCTCAAGTTTCAGCATCTTGATTTTGAAACTAAGCTGTAAGAGTAATTTTCCTTGGTTGAAACTTTAAAAAATCTTAAGTAAGATAGCGGTTGTCTGCTTTTATGCAATTTGCATTTACCACGCTTGATAACCTTGGATGCCGATTAGAAAAGCAAGTCTGGCGCCCTATTTATCGAGTCAGGCAATTTGAAGCGAATTTTGAACGGTAACGGTTGCTGTGGTCGGTATTGCCACAAAATAACTAGGTAAATTCCAAAGACTATTGCGGTTCTTTTGCCTTAGGAGCGTGGTAGATAGGTGCTGCGCCCGAGCCAGCTAGCTATTTAATTTGAAAGGTTACTGAAAAGTACGGTATTGACTCGCCAATGGGTGGTGCGAAATTGATTGTATTTATCAGTATTTATACGATTGGCTATTAGGTCTTTAGGAGATTATACTTAGGATAGAGTGCTTTGAAAAACAAGATCGATCGCTATAATCGCAATCATACGCTACCAAATCCTAGATTAAATCTCCTCCAATATTCGCACAATTGTGTCTCTCAAAAAATGAAAGTATGATTCAAAAAAACCATCAGCGTCTAAATTTTACATATAGCATCTAACCTTTACAGAATCAATACTAAATCCATGACTACTAATCCCTCTTTGCTCGGCTCCACATCATTTAATCCCCTGTCACCTTCGGTAGATTTATCTGTTTCCTTCGCCCAAAAGTATTTACAACAGATGAAAGGTGGTACCCCTGGAGCTGTGGGTGAGGATAAATTTGTGGAACGACGGCGTATCAACATGGCAAACGAAATGTTGACATCGCTGCGTTCTGTGAGCGCAAAATCATGGACGAAAACTGATTACCTATTGGCAGAAACGCTAGTTGAACACGGTATAGATACCAATCTGATCGATCCCTGGTATATTTCTGGTGGAATTCATCAAGTCTATAAGTTTGCGATCGAAGCCTACGCTCAGCAACTGCCGCCCAATCGTATAGTCACGCAGGTGAGCCCGGTTCTCGGCCAAGTCCGAAAGCAGGTAACAGCAATTGACCCCCGGGTGATTGGGTTTGTGGCTATGCAATATCACTACACTGGAATGCAGTTGATGGACTTGCTCCCAGAGGGAGAGCAGGAGAACTTTGGTAACTATGTCAAAATCCTAGACGACCATCTGTATATGCCCCTGCAACGCGCATATCAAGCGGCTGCAAAGCATCCACCGAATTCAGTTGCGGTGCAATCTGTTCGCCTGCTGATGTCGAAGATGACCGATATTGCTGAACGGGTAGTCGATCGAGTGAATCAACTTTACCCGCGCTATCGCTGTTATTCTGGGCTGCTGAACACTGAACGCATCCGTACATCCAGCATCCGCGATGTCGAAATGTTTCAGGTTTATATGTGGGTTTGTCTGCTAGAAGGCAATTTGCACGCCCTAGAAACCGAACTGTTTCCGCTGTGCGTGATGATTTACCCGCGACTGAATGTCAGTTGGGAACTCGTCAGCCAGATGACTCACCTACTGCGCAAGGAGATTGCGGCTTGTCTGTCACCCGAACAAGCGCAGTATTGTGAACCCTTCTATGAGATTCTGCGCCGTATGTTTTCAGCGGAAGTTTTTCCGAATGCTTGATACCGCAAAAACTCTTACAAACAGCACAAAGCTTGATATTAAAGGACTTTAGCTTGTTCCTCCAACATTAGTTATTGTCCTGTTTATTTTGAATTTCGTTTTGCATTTAATCAGACTAAAAGCCGATCGACATATTTGCGATCGCCCTCCCCATCAAAATCCCTACATATAGCGGTCATCAAAAAAGTTCGCGGACGTTGTTGGGATGCGAGCCATCTTAATTTAGTGGTTATATAAGCTGTCAGTCATACCTCATCTTTTTGAGAAAGGCTATAATACAAATTCAAAAAAATCTTGCTACAAAAATTGAGGTTGAGTTTGTTTGCTCAAATATTGTCTTATTTAGCTTTCGGCTCATTCTCAACTTCCGGTTGACCGTTGTTTTCCTGGTTAAACTTAATTTCATTTTGCAGCGAATTCAATGGGACTAAAAGCATATCAGCTATTTGCGATTGTCCTCTAGCCCTGTAGATATCTATAGCTTTCTGAAAATCTTCTACTGCACCCTGTAGGTTGCCTAATAAAGTTTGAGCATCAGCGCGAACAATATGCGCTTCTGCAAAGCCAGGATTGAGATTAATTGCTTGAGTAAAAGCTTCAACTGATTCCTTGTACAACCTTCTGCGACCGATGTCGAACCCTTGTTGATAAAGTTCTTGAGCTTTCATGGCATTTTTTAATTTCTGCTGTTCATCACGCTTGCATAAAGAATCGAGTCTATTCACTTTACCTGATGAATCAAGTATAAAGCACCCTGGTTCTTCCTGAGCATTCGCTACAATTTGAAAAAGAGGTAGAGTAGCGATCGATCGTTTTTCCAAAGCTAAAACATATGTCTATTGAAGAGCGCCGGGGTATTGAAACAATTGACAGAAACCAAAATCTACTTCTCGTTCGCGCTTCTATTGAGTCAGTGGCCCCAAAATTTAGTAGGGCGAGACGTGCGGATGTTTGGGAACGAGGTATATACGATCGCGAAATCGAAATTACTACCGAAAGCTATATTGTATTTCAGTTCCGAGGACATCCTTGGACGATCGTTGAAAAACTGACTTATAGGCCTGCTTCCCTTGTGTTTGGAGAAGGAGATGCGATCGCCCTTTCCAGCTTCCCATCCACTCACGCCATCTACTACAAATGCAGCGATACTTGCGGTTATATTGGTTATAACTGTTACGACGGAGGTGCATTTGCATAGATGCTGTACTTTGAGGAAGAAATAAATGTCCTATTCCTCTCTAACTTTCGTGAGGTTAAAGCTGAGGACATTGACAGTGCCTTTCGCTTTACTGACGCTTTTATGGAGGAGCAAGATATCTATATTCCCTACGTATATTACGAAAATGTGAGGGCTGGCGTTCGCCTTAATTTACGCCCCAAAGCCCCGACGTTAGATGATTTAGTACGCAGCGACTTTGAGCGAGTAGATTATATCGGCATTAGCTAAAATATGCTTAGCTAGAAAACTTTGCCGCACCTCTCAAACCGCCATTCGATCGCCCTTTTCCCCCAACTTCCCCACCAGGCGCTGGAACTTCACCCAAATCACTCGCCGCGAAGCTATCCCCAAGGGAATCCTCCACAGCCCCCTCCAGCAACTGAATTTGAATTTGATCCAACCGCGGCCCGATCGCCGAAACCACCGTAAGTTCCTCATTTTCGCCGCGCCAAACTTCCCCAACAGCCGGCATTCTTTGCAATTGATAGCTCAAAAAACCTCCGATTGTTTGGTATTCGTCTGTCACCTGCAAGTCCAAATTCAATATTTGATTCACATCATCGACATTTAACTGCGCTTGCACTAAAAAAGTGCGATCGTCCAATACTTGCACAGCAATCTCTTTACTGTCGGGCGACTGGTAAGTGCGGCCGATAATTTCGGCGATCAAATCCCGCAGCGTCACCAACCCGGAAATGCCGCCAAATTCATCGACTACGATCGCAATTTCTTCTGACGAACTCTGCATCAAAGGCAGTAATTCCCCCAGCAGCATCATCTCGGGTACAAATCTCACCGGACGCATCCAAGTTACAATTTCTGTGTCGGGAGATAGCAAACCTTCAGCTAAGGGTTTCGCCAGTTGCTTGAAGCCAATAATCCCGATAATGTCGTCTAGAGAATCTCCGGTTACGGGATAGCGGGAATGGTTGGAAATCGCCATTTCGTCGAGCAAATTTTGAAAGGTGGCTGTCTTCGGAAGTGCGACAATGCTCGGCCTGGGTACCATTACTTCTTCTACCCAAACTTCGCCAAATTCAAACACGTTGTTGAGCAATTCTCGCTCTTCTGCTTGCAAGCCGCTTGATTCGCTGGAAGTAGCTATAATTAATTGCAGTTCTTCGGGAGTAACCGGCCGATGTCTGAGGTCGTATTCGATACCCGCAAGTCGCAAGAGCGATCGAGTCGATTGATTGAGAAACGACACAAAGGGATTGAACAAACGGGAAATCAATAAACTCGGAGGCCCTAAACTTCTGGCTAGCTGTTCGGAATACAGTAAGGCTACAGATTTGGGGAAAAGTTCCCCGAGGACGATTTGCAGGTAAGCTAGCAGGAAAAAGGTTACTATTGATATGCCCAAAGAGTGGGCGATCGACTCTTTGATGTAAATTGGCAGCGGCAAATAGCCGATCGACATTCTGACTAGCACGGCGATCGTATCTTCTCCAATCCAGCCGAGAGCTAAACTAGATAGAGTGATCCCCAACTGCATGGTCGAGAGCAAGCGCTCGATACTTTTGATCAAAGATTGAACAGTTATAGCCGGAACATCGCCGCCATCTACTAACTGATTGATGCGCGATCGGCGTACCGTCACCATCGAAAACTCAGCGGCCACAAAGAAAGCATTGATTGCAATCAGCAGCAGCACTGACAGCAACCGCGACAGCACCTCTGTCCAAGTCATCGCGGGTAAATCAGCTATCTCCTGCACTCTCGCCCCTAAAAGTGACACAATGCTTCCTAGAACAACTTTCTCGATCGAACATGAGAATCCGTCTGGAGGTTTGGTCTCCTGATTTTCTTACTTCGCCACTGGAATGCCAGATATTTGCAATTGTAGTTTTTGACCTGGATAATCTGTCAGGGTCAAGGAAACTTCTTTGGCATTTTCTAGCAAAGCTGTGGGAATACTTACCGTACCGTAAAACACCTGCCCGTTGGGCGGCAGTTCTGCCGGCAAATCCTCGGCTGTGGCGCTCAAGGCTCGGCCTTGATTGTCAGTGACGTTTAAGAAACTGTAGAGAAATCTCACAGCTTGGGAGCCTTCGTTTTTCATGCTCACGTCTAGCAGCATCGAGTTGCTGCGCTGACTCGCTGCGCTCACTTCCAGTGTGACTCCCCCGTCGCGACTGTTGAGGGGAAACTTGGCTGTGGCATTTGATGCAGCCGCTTTTTTCGCGGACGCTGGTTTTGAGCTTGCTTTGTCTGTTTTAGTATTTGCTTGAGCTGTGGTTTTCTCGGGATCGCGACCTTCTACCCGCGCTTTGACGGTTTTGAGAATGTCTTTTTCTTTCAAAATGCTCACTTGCTCTTTGCTCGCCACATTTCCCTGCTTGCCGCTGCGAGCGTTGTTGCTGGGGCGAACATCGGGTTGAGTCGTTCCTTTTAAGGCTTCGCGGCCTATAGTAAATCCCCAAACAGAACTCGTCACGCCTGCTCCAAACATCAGAGCCAGCAGAATTAGAGTCAGCACTACCGTCGAATTCACTGCCATTGCCTATAAGTTTATGCCGAGTCTGAGTAGAAACTGCTAATTTCGGTCGATCGACCTCCCGCACAGAGGCGTTTTAGGCGATCGGGAATTTCACAGATCCAAAGATTTTGATTTTTGTTCTCTAGTTCTAGCACGGACTGGGAAATTATGTTATAATTAGTTTCTAGTTGGATCGGAAAAATCGATCTAACGGCAGTTGGCCGAGCGGTTTAGGCAGCGAACTCATAATTCGCCCCAGGCAGGTTCAACTCCTGCACTGCCGATTTTAACTCAATCACAATGCTTGGCGGGCCCAAAACCCCGCTGCTTTCGAGATTCCGTCACGGACGCATGGGAGGCTAGAAACCGGGTTTCTAGGATTTTTTTGGTTGAGTAACCAGAAATATACCTAGAAACCGGGTTTCTGAGGTCGATCGCGCGATCGAGACAAACTAGATATTCGATCGACTCTTTCGAGAGATTAGACAAGAGTGCAAAAATCCTAGAAGGGCGTAGCATTTGGACATAAAATCT
>NZ_JAUBOJ010000118.1:0-17454 GCF_036700185.1 Microcoleus sp. BM001215392
AATTAAATAACTTACATTTTTTATTGTGATTGTGGGATGGGCGTCCCGCCCGTCCCACAAATATGTGTAAATTATTTAATTCGCGATCCTTAGGAATGGCAATTAAATAACTTAAGCAATTTGCTTGTTGCTTGTTACCCGGAAGAGCCTGGTAAAGCAGATCCGGAGGCTCTCCCTCCAGCAGGTACTGAAATTATTAAATCTTCGTTCCTTAGGATATAATCTACCTAATTAGAGATGTAAATTTTGGGTAAAATGCGATCGTATATAAGTATTTACACGGGGAGCATCCCATTTTTGCAAATATATCCGTAGGGGCGAAGCATTCCGGCAGTAAGTCTCTGCTTATAACTAATAAATTATCTGCCGGAATGCTTCGCCCCTACACTCATTGGGATGCACCCTTTACACGTAACTACTCCATAACCGCTGGTAGTTCGAGGGAATCTTAACGAGAGAGATCCAATGATTTCACGGTTTAGCCTTGCTATTAGCTGATTTACCAGCGGTTATTGTGGTTTCTGGGCGGTTATTGAGTGGTTAAGTTGATAGTTGACATCCGCAAGAGAATATGCCAGTATTAAAAATAAGTGGGTCATTTTACCGCAACAGTTATAGAATTAATAGTTAGGTTGCTGTGGTTGTCGGTGATGGCGGTAGGTTAAACATTAACTGCTAGTAGTTCTCAACCGCCCCTGGTTATTTCCTAATAATTTAGCGGAAATACAAACAAGCGAGCGGTATTGCCAACTTTTGATTTGTAGCGTTGAACTATGTCTCCTCACAAGCAGTCTTATAGTTGGTCATCTCTAGGCGTAGCCATTGCAGCGGTTGTGGTATCAACCTGTGGTATTGCAACGTTAAATGCTAGATCCGATCGTGCAGCGAATCATGAGCGAGAACTCAATCATTTGCAAGCGACAGCAAACCGTTTGGATGCTTTGGAGTGGAGAGCTATCTATAAAAAACAAGTTGACTCCGAGTTAAAAAAAGCCTTGGAGAAGCAGCAAGAGCAGGCACAACGCAGTTTGGAGGCATTAAAAACAACTACCCCTTCCTTAGACGAGATGCAAAAAGTTGAATCGGCCTATCATACCTATGCAAATGCTGTCAATCAACTCTTAAAGCTTCTGGAATCCAACCGCATTCAGCCAGCGTTAGAAGTTGATAAAACTCTAGTCGATCCGAGTTATGAGAAGTTGTATGAAATTGTAACCAAGGCTACGAGGGAAGCTTCTCAAAGGTCTGCAAACCTTACCTACTGGGCGAATTTTGGCTTTGTGTTGATTGTTCTGTCTCTGATTTGTACTGTGGTAATCGTATTTCGACAGCAATACCTGCGAGCTAACCAGCAGGTTCAGAACTTGATTCTGGAAAATGTGCGCCGCCGAGCAGAGCACTTAGAAGAAGATCGTCAGCGTCTAGAGTCAAGGGTGCAAGAACGAACTCAGGAACTTCAGCAAACAAATATTGCACTCTCGGAAGCAGTTTCTGAGATTCAAAAATCGCAAGTTCAGCTAATTCAAAGCGAAAAAATGTCAACACTCGGGCAGTTGGTGGCTGGAGTTGCCCATGAAATCAATAATCCAGTTGGATTTTTGGCTGGGAATATCCAACCTGCTTTAGATTACGTGAAAGATTTGTTTGGTTTAATTGATTTATATCAAGAAAATTTTCCTGAACCAGGGGAAGTAATTCAAAAAGAAATCGCTGCTATCGATTTGGATTACATTCGTGAAGACTTGCCCAAATTAATTGGCTCGATGAAAGAGGGCGTGATTCGGATTCGCGACATTAGCATTAGTCTGAGAACCTTTTCTCGCTCCGATAGCAGCTCTCCTGTTGCTTACAATATTCACGATGGTATTGATAGCACTTTACTGATTCTCAAATATCGCCTCAAAGCTAACGAAACACGTCCGGCGATTGAAGTTGTTAAAGAATATGGAAAATTACCTGCTGTGCGATGTTATGCGGGACAACTAAACCAGGTGTTTATGAACTTACTTGCCAATGCTATTGATGCCTTGGAGGAATCGAATCAGGGACGCAGTTTTGAGGAAATAAAAGCTCATCCAAATTGCATTAGGGTGAAGACTGAACTATCGAATGACTCTAAATCTGCCGTTATTTCTATTCGAGATAATGGTATAGGTATGACTGAGGAAGTAAAACAGAAAATCTTCGACCACCAGTTTACCAGTAAGGCAGTTGGTAAAGGCACAGGTTTGGGATTAGCAATTGCTCGTGCGATCGTAGTTGACACCCATGCTGGGACTCTGGAGGTGAATTCAACTCCAGGCTGTGGTACAGAATTTGCGATCGCCATACCTATGAAACCCAAGCCGAAAACTGTAGCCTAAGATCGAGTTTGCTAACTGTTATGTTGCATTGCCGGTGCGATCGCCCTTGACGCCAATTTCTCCGTCCGATCGCGCGATCGAATCAGTTCGTAGTGCGGACTTAAGTCCGCAGGGGCGATCGCATCTAATTGCGGTTAATCATCGCACGCGATCTTAAACTTATTGCTAGCATTTTGCCCGATCGCCTGCCGTTGCTCTGCCGCAGGCGCGATCGCCCCACTCCACAGATACAAACCGCAATCTACACTCTTTGCCAACAAAATGTTAGAACTGAGTCAGAGATTTAACGGCGAAGCAATTCTCAATTTGCTGCCGCCGTCTGTATAGTAATATTAAGCGGACTTTAATTTTCACCTTTTCAATTTTAACACAACAAACCAGATTTTTAAGTAAAAAAAGATGAATACCAATCTATCTTTTAGCAAATTCATATTGCAGGTATTCGGCGCTGGGCGACTTGTGAAATACCTGCCATTGCCAAATCGCAAACAAGCCATCGATCGACTGCCAGCACCAAAGCGGAAATTAGGGATCAAACCCACCTTTTTTAGTTTATTTGCGATCGCACTTACCCTGATATTTGCCCTTAATGCCTGTAGTTTAGCCCAGAACCAATCGCTGAAGCCTTTGCGAGTAGGAATTACAAGCTGGGCGGGATTTGATGTTGTACTCTACGCTCAAGCCTCAGAACTCTTCAAACAACGAGGCATCAAGGTGGAACTGGTGCGATTTGACAACCAACAAGATTCCAGTCGTGCAGTGATGAACAACAGATTAGATGCGGCATTTATTTCTGTGTGGGATGCAATGCAAGTCGATCCGGGTGATGGGCGCCCTGTGGTTTTAATGACGACCAATATTTCTGCGGGTTCTGATGGGATTGTCGCCAAACCTGAAATTAAATCAGTAAAAGATTTGCGCGGCAAACGAGTCGGTGCCAAGCTGGGCACTGTCAATCATTTGATTCTGTTAGAAGCGTTAAAAGCTCATAAAATCCCACCTGCTGATGTACAGATTCTCGATTATTCCAATGAAGTTGCAGCCCAAAAAATTACTTCAGAAGACATTGATGCCGCCATCCTGTGGGGGCCGATGCTAGGAGAAACGGCTAAGAATATCAAGGGAAAGGTGATTTATACCACTAAACAAGTGGACAGCCTAGTGATTGATATTTTAATGTCCAATGACAGAACAGTGAAAAAAAAACAAGCAGAACTAACCCAGTTCATTTTGGCTTGGTTTGATTTGATGCACGCTGTTGAAAGCAAGCCGAATCAAGTATTTGAAGTTGTCGCCAAAAAACTCGGACAAAGCAGCGCATCCTTTGCTAGCGATTATGCTGGGCTGAAAAAAGGAGATATTGCCCTGAATCGGCGGATGTTCCAGACAAATGGTCGCCTAAGTTCGGTAAAAACCCAAATTATGCAACTGCTAAATGAAGATCCGCGTCACGGTAGGGTGATTCGGCCAGACGTGAAGATTGATGGCTCACTTGTCAGCAAAGCAATCGAGGCATGGAAGCCATGAATCCTCAATCCAAATCCTCGAAAAACTACTTATCCCGCCAACTGCTGACAGGTTTTGGTATTTCCCTAGCAACTGTAGGCTTAACCACGTTGGGATTAAACTACTTTTTAATTCAATCAAAGCTGGAACAAGAGCTACAACAACGCGCTCAATCAATTACTCAAGGTGTGGGATTTTCCACAGAAGGTTTAATCGAATTGGGGAATACCAGCATTATCAAGCGCATTGTCCAGAACTACGCCACACTACCAAGTGTGGTGGAAGTGGCGATCGTCAGTCCCAACGGACAAACCTTAGCCCGCAGCGGAGCTGAATTACAAAATCTGCCCTACGCCTCGATCCATCCAGAATTGGCACAGGTGCTGGAACAAGCAGCTCAAACAGGCGCAGAGACAAGCCTGCGAACTACTGTAGATGGCAAGCCTGCATTGGTAGAAATTTTGCCTTTTAGCAGCACATTGTTTGGTACCAGGGATCGCCGGGGAATGACGATCGCGATTCTCGACGTTGAAGAAATGCAACTACAAGCAGGCCAAACTTTCTCTGCGTCTACACTTACCCTGATCGTCGGGATGTCGGTAATTCTCGCACTGATGGCAGTAATGATTCAGCGATCGATCTTGCAACCACTCCAGCGATTAAATCAAGCCGTTACAGAAAGTCAAAGCACTGACTATTTTGTCATGCCTAGTGGATTGTCCGATAACGAAATCCAATTCCTCGCCCAGACAATTCAAGACGCTGTGACTGCACGAGTCCAAGCCTATCAGCAAATAGAACAAGAAATTGCCCAGCGCAAACAAATAGAAGCCGCATTACAACTGGCCGCATTAGCCGCCGAAGCCGCCAATCACGCCAAAAGCGAATTTCTTGCCAACATGAACCACGAACTCCGCACCCCCCTCAACGGTATTTTAGGCTATGCTCAAATTCTCCAACACGATCCCGCTACCACTTCCAAGCAACACAAGGGCTTGGAAGTGATTCACCAGTGCGGTTCGCACTTGCTGACACTCATCAACGACATCTTAGATTTGTCAAAACTGGAAGCACAGAAAATGGATCTCTATCCCCAAGATTTCCATCTGGCAAACTTCCTTACCACCACAGTAGAAATGTGCCGGATCAAAGCCGAGCAAAAAGGTGTTGCATTCCATTACCAGCCCGATCGCAATTTACCCACCGCCATCCATGCCGACGACAAACGTTTGCGGCAAGTATTGCTAAACTTGCTGAGTAATGCAGTCAAATTTACCGACTTCGGCAGCGTCACATTTACTGTGGAAAAAGTGGAGAATCGGCAACAGGAAAACACCGGATTTACCCGCCTGCATTTTCAAGTAGAAGACACGGGCATTGGTATCGCACCGGAAAAATTGGCATCAATATTTTTACCCTTCGAGCAAGCAGGAAAGCGCGATCGCAACAGCGAAGGAACTGGGTTAGGACTGGCGATCGGCCAGCAAATCGTGCAGGTGATGGGCAGCACGATTCAAGTTAAGAGCATACCAAACCAAGGCAGTACCTTCTGGTTTGAAGTAGATGTAGCCGCCGCCGCCGATTGGCTCAATCAGTCCGAGACAGCCCATCAAAAGATTATCGGCTACCAGGGCGAACGGCGTAAAATTTTAGTAATTGACGATCGCCGCGAAAACCGCGCTGTACTCAGAGGGATGCTGCAACCGCTTGGCTTCAAGCTAGCAGAGGCCGATGACGGACACACGGGACTCGATACCGCCCTGCAAATGCGTCCAGATTTGATTATTACCGATGTGATGATGTCTGGGATGAACGGGCTGGAAATGACCCGCCGCCTGCGCCACCTGCCGGATTTTGCCCAGACTCCAATTATTGCCTCCGCAGCGAGTCTGTCGCAGGTGGATGTACAGGATGCGATCGATGCCGGTTGCAATGGCTTTTTCCCCAAGCCGATCGACTTTACCGGGTTACTAAGCGAGTTGCAGCGTCATCTAGAGTTGCAGTGGATTTACCAACTTGCACCACAAACTGTTGAATCATCTGTCACAGCTTCCCAGACTGCGGATTGGATTGTGCCGCCAGCAACGGAACTAAAAGCACTCTACCGGGCTGCACAAGACGGTTTTATGGCGGATATTCAACAGGAAGCCGATCGCCTCAAACAGCTCGATCGGCAATATGTACCGTTTGCCAACAAAATGCTAGAACTGAGTCAGAGATTTGACGACGAAGCAATTCTCAATTTGCTACAACCCTATTTGTAATCAGGCTAGGCGCCATCAATACTTATTCTCAAAAATTATGTAAGATTAGATTAAGCTAATGAAATAAATTCCCAAATTTTTCTACAGTGAAATTACTTAGAAATGTATAAAAATGGGAAATTTATGTTAAAAGAAATTTTATTTAGTTGTTAAATTTGTAATTTTTCTTAGGAGTTAATCCGTGTCAGTAAAAACTGCATCCCCCATCGGAACCATTTTAGTTGTCGATGACAACCCCACGAATATTCAGGTTTTATTTGATGTGCTCAGTGAGATCGGATATCGAGTCGCGATCGCCAAAAGTGGCGAAGCTGCCCTGCAACGCCTCCAGTCTTACCATCCGGATCTGATTTTGCTGGATGTGATGATGCCGGGGATTGATGGGTTTGAAACCTGTGGGCGGATCAAAGCAAATGCTGATACCTGCGACATTCCCGTGATTTTCATGACAGCCTTGTCTGATTCAGTTGATAAAGTCAAAGGGCTGAGCTTGGGTGCGGTAGATTATATCACCAAGCCCGTCCAGCACGAAGAAGCCCTGGCAAGGATTCGCGTCCATCTGAAACTGCGCGATGCCCAAAAGGGAATGGAACAACGCACGATCGAGCTTTCCCAAGCGCTCAACGATCTTAAAAAGGCGCAAGTGCATCTGGTACAGAGCGAAAAAATGTCATCCCTCGGTCAATTGGTGGCTGGTGTAGCCCACGAAATCAACAATCCCCTAAATTTTATCTCCGCCAATCTGGCACCCGCCAGAGAACACATTCAAGATTTGATGACTTTTCTGGAGTTGTACGAGGAATGCCATCCCCAGCCCCATCCCAAAATTCAAGCCTGGATGGATGATGTAGATGTGGATTACCTGCAAGCAGATTTGCCGAAACTGCTCAATTCTATGCAGTTAGGAACCGATCGCATCTGCCAACTCGTCCTTTCCCTTCGCAATTTCTCCCGTCTGGATGAAGCACAAGTCAAACCCGTGGATATCCACCAAGGCCTCGACAGCACCCTACTTATTTTGCAACATCGCCTCAAAGCCTGTGCTGAACATCCCACCATTCAAGTAATCAAAGACTACGGAAAACTGCCAATGGTGGAATGTTACCCCAGTCAGCTCAATCAAGTATTTATGAATCTGCTCAGCAATGCCATTGACGCGCTGGAAGACGGTATCAGAAACACACCCGCATGGCCAAATCCCACAATTGCGATCCACACCTTCACCACCGATACGAACTCGGTGAAGATCGCGATTTCCGATAACGGCACCGGTATTCGCGAAGAAGTGCGATCGCAACTTTTCGATCCTTTTTTTACCACAAAACCTGTTGGTAAAGGCACCGGATTGGGACTGTCGATCAGCCATCAAATCGTCACAGAAAGACATGGCGGCAAAATTGATTGTTATTCTAAACTGGGGCAAGGCAGCGAGTTTGTGGTGCAGATTCCCGTGCTGCAAAGAATCCCTCAACTTGCTTAGGGGATTTTTGATTTTGATGGCAGGGAAATTGCGATCGATTGAATGGGTAATTCTGCTGAGATTGAAACTTAATTATACCTCTTGCCTGAGTCCTTTTAATTAAATTTTCAGCTATTTTTGCAATTCAAGTCTGTTCACCTAACCTATACAAGATTTGTCAGTCGCTCGGCGATCGAGTTCCCATAAATTGAAAATCCGAACAATCTGGCTTGATTTGAGAGGTATGTATGTCTTAGAAATTCGTCAGATCAAACTCATCCGAGAGCGTTAATCCAATCCTATGGGATTGTGTTCGATCGATCGACCTTCTCAACAAATTGTTTCCCACAGTCCTTGCAGCGATAGCACTGTTTTCCCCTACGATACCCATTTTTTGATAACTGCGCCGATCGACAATGGGTACATATCATTACTTTCATTACATCCTTCAACTGAGCATCCCCAAAGTAGGGTTCTAAATATGACACGAGCAAAGGTTCAATCTCGTCCATCAACCGCTGGCGGTGGTGCAGAGTGGGGCTGCGCAATGCTGCCAGCATTACCGCATTGCTGCTGTGGACGCACACCTCTGCCAACAGACTGCACTGTTCTTGACTCAAGGCGCAATTGCGCTGCTGCAATAGGCTCGTCAGGAAGTTAATCGCTTCCTGAGTCATGCTTTCATCGATCGACTGAAAAATCTGGCGTGCCGTGTAAAATTGCACGAATACCACCCGCGACACGGGGTGTTCAAATAAGTCTGCAGCAGCAGAGGCGATCGCGTGAATCATTTCGCGCAGCGGTAACTGGGCAATTTCCGGCGTATTTGTCTGCTGCCAAAAACGCTTGACACGATCGATATGGCCTAACTCCATCGCCTTAAAAATGGCCGCTTTATCGGGAAAGAATTGATACAGAGAACCGATCGCTGTTCCTGCTTTTGCTGCAATCAGATGCGTCGTCGCCGCTGCGTAGCCGATTTCGTCAAATACTGCTGCCGCTGCGTCCAGAATTTTTTCAACCCGGTCTTTCCCTCGCTGCTGTTTGGGCTGACGGCGCAGATTTCTTGACGAATGTGAATGTTCTGTCATATTCTATCAACACGACGGATATTTCACAATTTTACATAATATTGCGGAGAACCTTATGCAGTCTATGCTTCCCGGTGCGCCCTGGTTGTTAGCGCACAAATCGATGCTGACAGTGAATCAACCCCGAAAAATGTCTTTGTACGGTAACGACTACGTGATGTGGAAAGACGCGGCTGGAGACATCCACGCCTTGCCAAATGCCTGCCCGCACATGGGTGCGATGCTGTCAGAAGGATGGTGTGAAGCCGCTGCGGGCGATCGCACAAGTGCAATTGTTTGTCCGTTTCATGCCCTGAAATTTGATGCGGCAGGTTGCACAGTTTTGCCCGGATCGAACAAGAAAACACTGCCTCAACTGAAGCCATTAGACCTGATAATTCAGGGAAATTTCATCTGGTCTTATGGGGGACACGAACCGAAAATTCCCATTCCCACAATTTTGAATGAGTTTGCAAGTGAATTTGAGTTTATTGGCTGCACAGCGGATGTCAGCGTCAAAACCAAGCTGTTGCCTATGTTGCTGAATATGCACGATTACAATCACCAAAACGGCACCCACCGACCGATGTTTGAGATTGAAGAAGTGCAGTTTCAAAAGTTTGTCGATGACGGGCATCATTCTCACGCGCACTACGAAATGCCGCGCCAAAAACCCGGTTTGCAAGACATTCTGAAAAATCCGGCACTATTGGCATTACCGCAAACACTCTCAGCACATTTGGAAAACTTCTTTCCATCGCTGGTGGTATTGCACGGTCAAGTAGCGATCGGAAAAGCCAAGCAATGTCATATTTTTGTGCCAGAGTCGGAAACTCATACGCGCACCTATGTATTAATGTTTGGTGAGGCGAATCATCCAGTCTTTCGCTTGCTGAAGCAAAATTTTCTCAATCTTGCCAAAGTTATTGTCGAGCAAGATGCAGATATTCTGGGCAAGATTTATGCCGATGCGCCACAGAAAATTAAACTCAACAACGAAGTGGGGATGGACTGGGTGCGGCGCAATTTTGCCAGCTTTCCGAACGTCGTTGAACCCAATCTTTCTCATTCAATTTCGGCGACTGTTTGACCAGATATTGATATTCGCTGGGAAACTATCTGGCGATCGCACAATCGATCGACATTCATCATACTCCCACTCTGCTGCATCAATTGTGCGATCGCACTTTACCCAACAAATCTCTCCACATCTTCCAGCGACAGCGACAAAGCCCCAGCTACTTGCTCTACCGTTAAACCCATTGCTAGCAGTTGGGGAATTGCATCCTGTTGCGCTTGCTGTGCGCGATCGGCTCGTTGGCTCTGGGCTTCGGCTCGTTGGCGTTCGACTCTAGCTTGTTCGCTACCCGTCAATAACAAATTCCCATCACTATCCCACCAACGCAGCCATCGCATAAACTGATTTTGATAGCTGCCCTCCCATACACCTAACTCTACACCCATCAGGTCGATCGGGTAATGTCCGCGATCGTTCGGTTCCAGGCGGCGATAACGAGTATTCACCCAATTGTAGACTTCCAATTGACTTGTTTTAACGACGTAAATCGCATAGTAAGGGATGCGGATAATCTGTTCGTAAACCCAAAACTTTCCTGGTTTCTGATTCCCACCTTCGGGTAAGCGAGATAGCGGAGTATTGTCCCGTTCTTCGGAACCATTGCCGCTCGCAAATTCGATCGCAATCAACGGCACAATATACTCGCGCCACAACACGTAAGAGCGGCGAAATTCGCCATCTAACAGGGGTGGGACGTTGGGGACGTAGAACCAGTCAGGCGCTTCGGCTCCACGTTCGGGAGGGTCGGTTTCGCGCCAGTAAATGCCACAATCTTGACCGATCGCATACTGTCCGTCCGGGTGCAGAGTTTGCAGCGTGGTTTCCAGAGAATCGGTGAGCAGGATACTCTGGGGAAGTTCTTGGAAGTTTTTCACAAACGTGCCGTCGGAGTCTGGTAGTTGCGTGTGATCTGGAAAGGCGGGGGGTATACTTGTCGGGTTGAGACTTTGGGTCATGGCAGGTGGGCGATCGAGAGTACGATCGAGAGGGATGCTCTTTTACAGGATAGCGTTTGAGTCTGCCAGCAGGATACTCTGGGGATATTCTGGGAAGTTTTTTTAACGTGCCGTCGAAGTCTGGTAGTTGCGCGCGAGCGACAAAAGTTGTACGGCTACTTATCGGCAGCGAGCTATACTAGCCATTTGATGTTTTTATCCATGAGAATCGACAAGTAAATACACAGTCAGTTTAATTAATAGTTTGTCTATTTGGTTCTTAAGAAGGCTAGTATCTTGAAACCATCTTTTGGAGATCGATAGGACATTAGACTGCACGTCAATTAATAAGGAATCTAAGTCATGGAATTCTTAATAATCTTCCCTGCTGTAATAGCGATCATTCTATTTATTGTGTGGTTTGTTAAATGGTCTGCTAAGGTAGAGGCTTCCTTGCCAAGTATTTCTAGAGAGGCTCGTGTCGTTACCAAGCGTCAGCATCAGTTATCTGGTGGGTCATTCTGAACAATGTATTATGTAACCTTTGAATTTTTCGATCGCAGCAGAGCAGAGATTGCTTTACGAGCTCGCGATTATGGTATGCTGGCCCAGGGCGATCGAGGAACACTTTTTTATATAATTTTGCCATGTCGTGTTCCCAGAAAAATTGATTCTCTGACAACTGTGTTTAAGCGATTCGATCGAGATTTAACATAGCCAGTTGATGTTTGAAGCTTGCGAAACCTCTCAGTTTCAAGATGCAACATTTCAAATCGTGGTTTTACAAGATAAAAAACTAAAAACCCCGTGACGTTTGTCCGGGGATGTAAGGTTGTTGCCGAGTTTAATCTGCCTTCAGTTTGTTTAGATTGACCGATTTAAGCTACTTGTATCGAAATGAAAGTATGTTAGGAATGGAAATTAAATAAGTTAAGCGACTTGCTTGTTACCAGCCTCTGGTAACACAGATCCGGAGGCTCTTCCTCCTTATTACTTCCCAGCTTATAGGAGAGAGGACTGTAGCAGTTGTTTAAGTTATTAAAATTTCGTTCCTTAAATTTCGGAGTTCTGTGCTTGCGCTTGCGGGACTGTTACTTCTGCATCCGGGAGATTGACAGCAACTTCGGCAGATTCTGAAATCTCCAGCACCTCAGGAGTGCGCTTAGAAAATCCCCAAACAAACATCAAGGCGATACAAGAAACTACCAGCCACTGGGGAGGTACTAAACTATCATTAATTACTTTCACCAGCAATCGCATTCCTACAAATCCGACTGTAATGTAGCCAGCATCTTCAAGGTGTACGAACTCGTCGAGCCACCGGATGAACAAGTCGGCCATAAATCGCAGCGTGATAATTCCAATTGTGGCGCCTGTCAACACCAGCCAAGTTTTGTCAGAAATCGCGATCGCCGTAGTGACGCTATCGAGAGAAAATGCTAAATCTGTTAGAGCTATCGTGGGGATTGCTTTCCACACAGACCCAAATTTGGGCCCGTGATGCTCTCCATCGGAATCAGTACCTGAAGAAAAATGCTGGAAAACTAGCCACAGCAGGTACAGCGCCCCGATCAGTTCAAATTGCCAGAACTTGATTACCCAAGTAGCTGTTAAAATTAGTGCAATTCGCAGTAAAAAAGCAATTATTAAACCGAAATTTAGAGCCTTTTTTTGTAGATTTTCATCTGCTAAGCCTTTGGAAATAGACGCCAGGGCGATCGCATTGTCAGCAGAAAGTACAGCCTCTAAAGCCACCAAAACTAACAATAAGAAAAAGGTGTCAACTCCCAAATTGGGCGAACCGTCGAGAAATTGATCTAGCATTAGCTATTTTACGCACCTAAGATTTGCAAGCTAAGAGCGCAGCGCAAATCACCGGCTCTGTCTAAAATGAGTGTCACCTTCACTTATCTTAACCTAGTGCGGTAACTTTGTCTCGGCCGATCGCCCGAAAGAAGCTCGCCAAGGGATTTAACGGATTTACGCGCTCGAGATCGATCGCTCAAACCCGAAGTCAAGTATCAAAGATTTTTCCCATCTCCCCCTCTAGCACTCCACCCCAAACGCGCCGAATTATTTGTCGATTTGTAACAAACGATTCCCAAAAGCGCCAAATTGTCTCAAATTGGTGAAAGCTCGTGCCCGCGAAAATGGAGTTTCCTCATATGTCTTTAACAGATACCCAAGTCTACGTAGCCCTCGTAGTTGCTTTGATTCCCGGAATCTTGGCTTTCCGGCTGTCAACAGAACTGTACAAGTAGTTTCGAGACACCAGTAGCTAACCGCACCGTCGCCTGTCCTGCTTAGTTAAATCTGGAAATTACAGACAATTGCTGCTTTTGTGCAGTAGATTGTTTGTGGTCAACAAGACGAGACTGCAAGGGCAGGCATTTTTATTCACAAATTCCGTCTTCAGGCGTCAACCTGTCTCCCAAATTAGGGCTGTGGGCACCCTGACGAACAGGGGTGGGTGTGAGTTAAACTCAGAATTTTGTGTTTGGTGCTCAAAAACGTCAGTCTCAGGTATTTGAAAAAAAATTATGCAAGCGATTCAACCTACCGCTACTCCACTTCGTCCTCTAAAAACTCCCCCTCGGGTTAGTCCTCGTCGCAACAGCAGCCGCCAGCGTTCTTACCCTCACCAAACGCTCGCCGCTGAAACAGGAGTTAAGTTAGCAGTCAACATGATTCTTTCAGTCTGTGCGACTTCTGCTTTGATTCAGCTTTGGCCTCACTACCGGGCGGTACAAGAAAAGTTGCACGAAATCCAAGCAGAAGTCAATCTTACCCAAGGGCGAGTAGATAAGTCGCGATCGAACTTTAACCGCTACTTTGACCCCAGTCTGGCTAAAACTGTGATGCAAGAACAAAGCAATCGAGTCGATCCCCACCAGCGTGCGGTGATTTTGCAGGAGCTCCCAGCACCCGATGCTGAGGAATCCATCCCGCAGCCTTAATCGTCAGATAGTTGTGTTGCAGGATGCGCACGGCGCACAAATAAGAAACAAGAGCGCACAAATAAGAGCGGGCGAAGGTGCTTCGCACGCCAAACAAATACTCACGCGCCGGACGGCGGTTGAAGAAGGGGTGGTTCAAATTACCTTATTTTCTTCCGTGGGCGTCCGGCGGACGCAAGTTTGTGTAGCCGCGAATGACCTTCGCCGTCTTTGCTCTGGTCAAACGTCCTCCCCAGGTTGAAGAAGGGGTGGTTCAAATTACTTTATTTTCTTCCGCCGCCGTCCGGTGTACGGCGAGCTTCGACTGCGCAGAAGCTGAGCCTCCGCGAAGCGTCGTCCTGAGCGCAGTCGAAGCTCGATTCGCGGACGCAAGTTTGTGTAGGCGCGACTTAAACCGCCGTCTTTGCCATTACGGTTTTTTCTTTTAGCAATTGCAGTGCAGCTTGATATTGTAAGTCTTCTTCAGTGCCAATTCGATCGCGCGCAATCGGTTCTAACGGCACTACGCGATCGGGTGCAATCCCCAATTTGTTAATATCCGTGTGGTTGGGCGTCTCGTACTTGGCAACAGTCACAGCCAAGCCCGAACCGTCAGACAAATCAAACAGCGACTGAATCAGTCCTTTCCCGAAAGTCTTTTCTCCCACCAGTTGAGCTCTGCCGTTATCTTGCAGCGCACCCGCCAAAATTTCGCTAGCGCTGGCCGTTCCCTTGTTCACCAAAACAATCAGCGGATCGTCGGTCAAAGCTTGTCCAGAAGCTTCAAAGCTGCCGAGAATGCCTTGTCTGTTGACCGTATAGACGATCGTCCCAGAATCGATCCACAAGCGCGCAATTTCAATCCCCGCTTGCAAGAGTCCGCCCGGGTTGTTCCGCAAATCGAGAATGTAGGCGGCGGCGCCTTGTTTTTCCAAACGATCGATCGCGTGGGCGACTTCTTCGGTGGCGTTAGCGCTAAATTGACTGAGGCGAATGTAGCCTACGGGTAAATTTTCCGGACTCGACTGCAATTCGGCATAAACCGGATTCAGAGCAATGCGATCGCGCACCAGCTTAATGTCCTCAGGAACGTCCCTGCCTTCGCGCCCCAGGGTCAAGGTAACAGCAGTGCCGATGGTACCGCGCATTCGAGTTGCCGCCTCGTCTAGGCTCAATTCTGAGGTGGGAGTGCCGTCAATTTTCAAAATGCGATCGAGCGGTTGAATGCCGGCTTTATCTGCTGGCGAATCTGCCAAAGGAGCCACCACTGTCAGGGTATTTGTCTGCGGGTCGATCGCAATTTGCAGCCCGACACCAGTCAATTCTCCGGAAGTGTTGACCTGCAAGCTGCGGTACTGTTCTGGTTTCAGCAGGCGAGTGAAAGGGTCGTCGAGATTCGCCAGCATCCCCTGAATCGCCGTGTAAGTCTGCTGTCTGTCGTTGAGCGGTTCCTTAACGGCTTTTTCGCGAATCGACCACCAGTTTTTTGAGTTGAAGCTGTCGTCCACATAAGAGCGGTTGACAATCCGCCAAGCTTCGCTCAGAAGCTGCTGTTCTGGAGTTAGGGCCGCCGCCGGAAAAGCCCACCCGCCGAGAACCAGCGCCACTTGGAGCAATAGTACAATTGCTGTTTGGAAAATTCGTCTGTGCATGATTTTTCTGTAAAAGATAGGCAAGTATGGCATTTCCTGTAATTTAAGTTTGTAAGCTTTTAAGCTTTTGCGCACTCTACTCTCCCGGAGACATTCAGGATTAGTCATTGCCCAGCCACGAACAAAAAATTAGCTAAGTGTAACATTTAATAGCAAAATCAGTGAAGTTTTATCATGTTTATTAAATTTAAGGCTGGCTCGGGCCGCTGGCTGGCTCGGACTGCTGGCTGTAGCTGGGTTCTCGGCTCTATGCCAGCTTGGGGCGGATGCTGAGCTGGCAGAAACTCGTTTTTCACCTCGGCTAAAGGCTTCCTATGGTGAAATTTACACCGCAATTATGTTACATTTTTTATTACAGTCTGGAATTCGATCGGGCTTTTGGCTGCGAGCAGAAACAAGCGACCGCTTAGTTTCCAATCACTCGCGGGCGATCGCACAAAAAAATTCCTTTCGTGAGCTCCAAATTTAAAAATAGCCTCAGCCATTTGCTGGTAAAAGCAAGCTGCGAGGCGCGGGGCGACAAAAAAAACCTTGTGGCTGCTGCCCTGAACCTCAACCACAGCAATATTCTTTTAGGAATTCTGGCTCCATGTTTTCTAAACAAATCACCGACTCAAAAACCTACCAGTGGTTTGAGGAACGCCTGGAAATTCAGGCGCTTGCCGACGACATCACTACCAAATACGTACCCCCCCACGTCAATATCTTCTACTGCTTGGGCGGAATTACCTTAGTTTGTTTTTTGATTCAGTTTGCCACTGGCTTCGCCATGACTTTCTATTACCGTCCCACGGTAGCAGAAGCTTTTTCTTCAGTGCAATATCTGATGAATGAAGTTAACTTCGGCTGGCTGATCCGCTCCATCCACCGCTGGTCTGCCAGCATGATGGTACTGATGATGATTTTGCACACCTTCCGGGTTTATTTGACCGGCGGCTTCAAAAAGCCCCGCGAACTAACCTGGGTGACAGGAGTAATCTTAGCAGTCATCACTGTTTCTTTCGGCGTGACGGGCTACTCTCTCCCTTGGGATCAAATCGGTTACTGGGCAGTTAAAATCGTGTCCGGCGTACCCGAAGCCATTCCGTTTGTCGGTTCTACACTTGTAGAACTGCTGCGCGGCGGCGTCAGCGTCGGTCAAGGCACTCTGACTCGCTACTACAGCTTGCACACCTTCGTGCTGCCTTGGCTGATTATAGTGTTCATGCTGGCTCACTTCTTGATGATTCGCAAGCAAGGCATTTCTGGCCCGTTGTAAGTTTTGAGTTGTGGGGGCGAGATTTTTTTTGCCCCCCGGTGAATTTTGAGTTGAAAATTCAGAATTCATCACTCATCATATTTATGGACGGACACAAGCGGGGCTGATTCGGACTAACGAATACAGTCCAATCCCAAGCCCGGGTAAAACTAAAAGGAGAACACTCTCACTATGTCTATTATCAAAAAACCAGATTTGAGCGATCCTGAGCTACGCGCTAAGCTCGCTAAGGGCATGGGTCACAACTATTACGGCGAGCCAGCTTGGCCCAATGACTTGCTGTACGTTTTCCCAATTGTGATCATGGGAACGATTTCTCTGTGCGTCGGTTTAGCCGTACTTGACCCAGCTTTGGTTGGCGAACCAGCCAATCCTTTTGCTACTCCCCTAGAAATTCTGCCGGAATGGTATTTGTGGCCCGTGTTCCAACTCCTGCGCGTTTTGCCTAACAAATTGTTGGGTATTGCTTGCATGGCTGGCGTTCCCGTTGGCTTGATTTTGATTCCGTTCATCGAAAACGTGAACAAGTTTCAAAATCCGTTCCGCCGCCCTGTGGCTACCACAGTCTTCCTGTTGGGAACTGCGGTAACTCTGTGGTTGGGTATTGGTGCTATTTTCCCGATCGACAAATCTTTCACGCTGGGTCTGTTCTAAGATTTAAGCTTGTTTGATTTTGACGCCCGCGGGTTTCCTGTAAAGTGCTTTTGTACTGCTGGGAAACTTTAGCGGGCGTCATTTTATTTTAGATTTTATATCAAATCCGGTAGCATCGGAATTATTAATATTACCCACAGTCAGGACACGGCGAGTGACCATAGGTGTCAACTTAAGCCAAAAGCCCGCCAGGGACTGAAGTCCCCCTCTCATAGCGAGGACTTTCGCTATGAGACAGGGGTTTTAACCCCTGTCGGACTGCGGGTTTGACGTGGAAAG
>NZ_JAUBOJ010000119.1:0-17287 GCF_036700185.1 Microcoleus sp. BM001215392
CGTTTATTTTACCAGATGCCGTCACTGAATTTTTTTTGACCTGAATCCTTACCTTTGACAGATAGAGAACGCAATTTAATTGCAATTTACAGCCAATGCCAATTAGGTATGACACCGAGACAGTTTCATGTCAAGTGGGGGGTAAGTTACGAGCAAATTGCCGAAATTTGTTCCCGCTCTGATTCGACAGTGCAGGGTTGGTTTAAACGGGGGGAAAATCGAAGATTTCCTACTGCTGTCGATTTGCGGCATTTGGCAGTAATGGATTTTCTGCTGGAACACTTTGAGGAGATTCCCGACGTACTGGCGAAATTGCTGTGTCTGCATTCTGAATAATAGGATGCGTTAGAAGAGAATTTGAGGGGTTTGAAGCACAAACCTAATTAATTGTCAACGTCAGCGTGACCTGGATTGGAGAATATTCTCTCAACTAGCGTAATGGCAAGCCATGAAAAAAGAACGCAACCTGTTACTGTCGCTGGTGAGGTTAAAATGACTTATTTTGAGAGATTGCATCCGTGGTGCATCATTAAGCTGCTTCCTAATTGTCAGCGTATTGTTGTGGCGCGATTTCGCAGGAGGAGGGATGCAGACGATCATTTTCGGGTTTTGCAGCGGTTTGTCAAAGAATTCACATTTGTGATTGTTTTTGACATCCCACCAAAACCTACTTTGCCTAAAGAATAACGACGCAGCTCTGTTTAAAATCGAATTAATCGATATAGCTGCGTTAGATTAATATATCCGCTTCCCCGCGAATTACCCCAGCTACAGATCCTACTGATAGCTGGGGTGATTTTTTATCAACTGGGGGCTGTTAACTGAAGTAATAGATTGTCAAAACCGGGTTTGTTAAATTCTACTAACTAGAGCTTGTTATTAGAGTTTTAATTGACGCTCCAGAGCCATCGCATTTTGTATCGATTTCTCTAATTATATGAGTAATAATCCTCAAATTGATAGCTGTGCGATTCGAGGGCTAGCTGATACCAGTATAGTTGGCGATCGCAACTGAGCCTCCCCTCTAACAACAGCTAAGTCATTTCCTACAATTCAAGCAAGAACCATTGGTTGAGGAAATCACTAAATTTTAAGCTATTCCCTAGCGGGAGAAGTTGAGGGATAACCAACTTCTTGCTTTTATGAAAGCTAACAATTATAATATCAACCCCCACAAAACCTTTCTTGAATCAACCAGCCAGCACTCCTCTCAAATCCAAGAAGTAGTTGCAGTAATTTTCCCTTTCTTCCCGGATGCACCTGCTGAAGAACATCCCTTCAGGTTAAACGATATTGTTAAAACTGGCAATCAATACGGTACTGTTACTTCTCTCAAAAAAACTGAAAAACCTGTGACAATTACTTGGGACGCAAGTTCGGGCGAAGATTCATTTTCTTGGACTTATAACCTCGACGAAATCCGCGCCCTCAAAATCTCCCTCTTACCTCAGTTTATCCCTCAAAAAACTGCTGGAGAACTTCCAACTTGCACAACCATCGTACTCGCTAATTCCGAACAGGTACAATTGGGAAACGCAACTCCTTTCAAAGTAGAATCGCTGAGCGAACACCACATTCTCATTTCCACTCTCGACCAATTGTATCGCTTTCCCCTTAATTTGTTTCCCGGATACCCGACAAGTTGTACTATAGATATTCCTGCACCCCAGCAATTAAAAGATACGCGCTGTTTGTCTGTCAATGAACTCAGAATCAGAGCTAAGACCTATTTAGCTCTTGAAGTGCCTGACAACTTCTTAGAATTCGTTATGCCACTCCAAAAACAGCAGTTAAAAGAAAAACTAGATCGACAATTGAGCGAAGAAAATTACAAACTTCTCGACTTTGACATAGCTTGGGAAGAAGCCTGGAAGCAGCAGTTAGAAAACCTAGCCAAGAAACAAGGATTCTACGGATTTAGAGAGGGAGATGGCATTTTACAGCACCGAGAAGGAGTTCAACGAATGGGGAAAGTCCAACGCTTGGATATTGAGGAGCCACGTCCATTTCACATCCAGTGGAACAGCGGAGAAATCCAATGTTACAGCTTGAGAGAACTCAAAACTTTGGGTATTGCCCGCATCGAACCTATTGTTAAATTATCCCCCAATGTGGCTTATCAAATTAGCGAAGACTGCTCCTACTTTACAGCTTGGATTGGGTTCCGTACTAAAGCACTAGCTAAGGCGTGGCTAATACCTGTCAAAAAGCTAGTCGGCCACCTGAGCAACTTAATTGATTGCCAAATTTCCGAACTTCAACATACGGGTGCTAAATACGAGTACGCTGTAGAATGTCCCCGACATAAAACATTAAACAAGCGTTTAGAAGCTCTGGCTAAAGTTGCTGAACTTGATTTATAAAGGACGCCATTTAAGAGATGAGTGGGAATTGGCGAACACTCCGTAGGGATTGAAGAGTGCTTTTTTGCTGAAACAAAAATCGGATTACTTAATAAGCGTCGAATTCCCCATTTCCCACTCCCCAGTTCTCTCAAAAGTGGGTTTTTCATAATTAGGAAATTGAGGGTAAGTAAGTGGCGAATTTTAAAGACATAAAAAGTTGAAATCCGGGCTTTTTTGCTTCTTTCCGTCTCCTTCTCTCCGTCTCTCCTTCTCCCTCCCTCTCTTCCTTGCCCGGAATCTAAAAAACCTACTCTTGAAAGACTTCCCCGTCAAGCTAACGCTTAATCTGAGGTTGATAAAATTAGTAATGGACACTAACTAATGATTCAAGCCTTACTAGAACAACCCCAGAAACTTACACAATTTGCCTTCACACTCAAACCGCAACAGCAGCAAGCCCTCGACAAATTGAGAACCTTTCTAACCACTACCGAGTCATTCTTCTTGCTGTGCGGCTACGCAGGAACTGGAAAATCCACAATCGTCTTTCAAATTATCCAAGAACTCTTGAGTCAAAGCAAACGCATTGCCCTCACAGCACCTACTAACAAAGCAGTCGGCATCCTCAGAAAAATGGCAGCGTCTCAAGGCATTTTCGGAGTAGATTTTATGACAATACACCAACTTTTAGGATTAGGCATGGTCAGAAAAGAACAAGAAAAAGCCTTGTCACAGACAAGTTCCAGCAGCCTTCACCTCTACGATATCATTTTCCTAGACGAATGTTCGATGGTTGGAACCGAATTGTGGAAATGGATAGAACGCAATTTTGAACGCACGTTCTTCAATCACCGCAAGCTAATTTTAATGGGCGATCCCGCTCAACTCAATCCTGTAGGAGAAAAAAAGTCGCCTGCTTTTAGCATTGCCAATAAAGCTGTATTGACCCAAGTTGTCAGGCAAGCAGGGGAAAGCCCTGTACTCGATTTCGTAACAGAATGCCGCTCTTTTGTCAATAGCAGATCCGACATATTTTTGCCGCATTCCAAATACAAGAAAGGAGACAAGTCGAACGGTGCATTCAAAGTCAAATCAGAAACGCTGCTACAATATGCCGTCAAAACGATCGATCGAGAATTTGGTCAAAATCCCGATCGCTTCAGAATTCTGTGCTGGACTAACAAACGAGTCAAATACTACAATCAGCTTATCAGAGAGCAAGTCTACGGTCAAGCTGCACCCAGATTTCTACCGGGAGAAAGGCTAATTACCAAAAAGCCCGTCATGGCACCCGACGGCAAAACCGTAATTTTGCCGACTTCAACGGAATTTACCGTCAAGGAAGTTGAGATTAACCAGCACTGCGGCTATCGAGTTTGGCTGCTAAAGATTGTGACTGATGACGGTCTTTTTCGGCAAATCTTTTTCCTGCACGAGTCTGAAAATAAGCGTTACCAGGCTGAACTTAAAGAAAAGCTCAAGAGTGCCAAACGCAATGGATTTCTTTGGAGGAAATACTATTGGTTCAAAGATGACTTGTTTGCTGAAATTGACAATTGCTTTGCTTTGACAATTCACAATTCGCAGGGCAGCACTTTTGATGAAGTTGGCATTGACGGAAGCGACCTTTTCAGCAGATTGTTAATCGGTCAAGATTTGAGCCGTCAACAGAAACTTAAAGAGTACCATCGACTTTATTATGTCGGTGCAAGCCGCTGCCGATATCGGATATTATTTGTTGCCCCCAATGACTCGTACTCAAGCAATAAAATTCTCAAGTACAATGTAAACTTCTCAACCAAGAGGTAAAGTATTCAACCAATAGGTAAAGTCCTCAACTAACAGGTAAACTTCTCAACTAACAAACACATACCTGTGTAGAAAAGAGTCAGTAACGATCGATTTTCAGAAATTTTTCCATCGGGACTTACCCTGCATTCCTTCTATTTTTAGACTATAGCAATCCTAAATCAATTACAAACACATTGGGCTATACCAATTTTGATTAAGTTGGTATTAATTTAGATAAATTTTTGTAAATCATTTAGGATTGCTATATCTGTAGTAGTAACGTGTGCCATCAGCGCCCTAGAACTAGAGTCTGTGCGTAAGTCCTATTTATAGAATAACCTGAATAAGTGCTGCTACCGCAGCGGCCAATCGCACCCCTGACACCAGACTAATTATGGCCAAATCTCGACTGACAGGAACACCCCATAAAGAGGAAGTATTGGAGAGAGCAGTTAAGAAAAAATGCTCGACTGCAACAACCAATAAGTCTGCAAAAACTGTGAAAAAATCAGTCAAACCAACAACTGAAACTTCCTCGGTTTGCGAACCCTCAACAATCTCTCCACAAGAATTAGCACCCTCGCAAACTTGCACAGGTTTTGCAGCATTTCCAGCCGTCGATTCTTCTTCTCTAGAAACATTCTCAAATGAGGCAATATTGCCTTCTTCTTCCCCTCTCCCATCACCTATTGAAGTTGCCTGCGATTCAAGAGAATTCAACGATTACGTGCAAGCTCTGAAAGGCATCATTCCCAGCAATAGCAGCCATCCCATTTTGTCCAATATTTTGATTGAAGCTGATGCAGAAACTCAACATTTGCATCTGACTGCTTACAACTTAGAATTTGGAATGCAAGTGAGCTTTGATGCCAATGTCAATCAATCTGGAAAGCTTACCCTCCCCGCACCCATACTTGCTGACATTATGGGAAAATTTCCTAACGGCACCCTCACCTTAAAGAGTTCTTGTGAAATTATTAAAGGAAGCGACGTTTTATCAGTCAGTGCTACTTTGAGTGCGTCAAGAAGCAAGCACGCCATTCGCGGGCTAGCTGCGGACGAATTTCCGGCTATCCCCAGCGTTCAACAAAAACTTGTAACGCTTCCTGCTAGCTTGTTAATTGCTGTACTAAAAGCTAGCTTATTTGCTGTTAGTTCCGAGGAAAATAAACGCATTTTAACAGGCGGTAATTTTCAACTCAGTCGATCCGCAGACAGAGGACTCGATCGACTGAGAGTTTGGACGACTGACGGGCATCGGGTAGCAATGGTTTTAGGATTGAGCGAAAGCAGCAATTCCCATCTATCGAGCAGTCAAATAGTTAATTTTACTGTCCCTGCTAAGGTACTCCGGTTATTGGAGCGTTTTTTGAATTCTGCTGACAAAGTTACGATTTACTATGAAGATTTGCCAGAGCAACCTAGTAATTTTGTCGCCTTCGAGTGGAAAAATTGGCGGTTGACAGCGAAATTGCTCGAAGGGCAATATCCAATTTGCGACCAAATTATCGCTCCCTATCGACCTGAATTTAGCCATCAAGTGGTGGTTGAGAGGCTGAGCTTTTTAAAAGCCTTAGAGAGGTTAGCTTCTCACAGCGACAAGTCTCACCTAACAGCTATTTTAGAATTCGATTTAGATGCCCACCAAGTGCGAGCATCACTCAACAATACTCTCAGTTCAGGCACTGAGACAGTTGATGCCAAACTATGGGGCTGTGAGTTTCGTCTCAAGTGCGACATTCGCTATTTGATTGATACAGCCAAAGCGATTTCTAGCTCGGATTTGCGGGTGTTAATGGCAAGTTCTACCGCTCCTCTACTGATTGCACCGTTTGGAACGCCTGCGTCAGGTACAGAGGCTTTAGAGTGCGAATATATTGTCGCTCCGCAAGAATAATTGAAAGGTGGGAGTGGCATCTAAATTTGATGCCCTCTCATGCACAAATTCGGAGCCTATTGCTGTATAAATTAGGAGGGTTTAAGGTTTTTTTTGGAAGAGTACATTGTCTAAAAAAACACATCTTTTTTACTACTTAATTTTGTGATTTAAGCAAAATATTTGCTAGTAAATTAGTGAGTTTTAATGTTTCTCTCCATTGGTTGAAATAAGCTCGCGACAGCCGACAATTTGGCATCTTTAAAACTCCCAACACCGTAAGTAAGCGGGGTGTAAATTGCCCCAGTATTGCGATCTGGAATCAGTTTCCACTCGCTCAAACCTTTTACTTTCGATTTTTCCTTCATGCCGTGCTTTTTTGCTGTATCTCAGCAGCAGATGGTTTAGCAATTTTTCCTTGCGGTAGTGTGTTCAGCGCGATCGCCAGCGCCAACAACTGAGCCAGGACTTACGCAAAAAATACCTCATAACACTATTAGTAGCGGTAAAATTCATAATTTTTACACTACAGATAGAGCTTATGCGTAAGTCCTATGAGCTTAACTTCAGGCACGGCTCCCCTATCGGGGAATAGTTACCAGAAGTATTCTAACCACTCAAAATGTACCAACCACTGCACCTCAAATACCGACCAAAAAACCTGCAAGAATTAGTGGGTCAAGACACCATCAAAACAACCTTGACCCATGCCATCACCTCCTCCAAAATTGCTCAAGCTTACCTGTTTACTGGGCCCAGAGGAACAGGCAAAACCTCAACCGCTCGCATCCTTGCTAAATCCCTCAATTGTTTGAATAACAAAAAGCCAACCGCCACTCCTTGCGGGGAATGTTCAAGCTGCAAAACCATTGACTCCTGTTCAAGCTTAGACGTAACTGAAATCGATGCTGCCTCTCACAATGGCGTGGATGATGCCAGAGAATTAATACAACACAGCAACTTTGCGCCAGCGATGAGCCCTTACCGCATTTGGATTTTAGACGAGTGTCACCAACTCAGTACCAGCGCTCAAAATGCTCTCCTCAAATGCCTTGAAGAACCTCCAGCTCATGTGGTATTTATTCTCTGTACGACTGAAGCACATAAAGTCCTGCCGACAATTATCTCCCGCTGCCAAACTTTTAACTTCCGAGCCTTGTCAGTTGATGCTATTGTCGGACAATTGCACAAAATTAGCTCCGCTGAATCTATTGAGATCGCAAGTGAGGCGATGCGGGCGATCGCTCGCACCTGCGACGGAGGGTTAAGAGATGCCCTGCAATTACTTTCTCAGCTTTCACTGCTAAACTCAGAGATTACCCTAACTCAAGTTGCAGAAGTATCTGGCAGTATCAGCGAGCAAGAGTCGATCGCCCTTCTCAAAGCCCTTCATTCTGGCGATACCTTAAGCGTACTGCAATCTTCGAGAACGCTCATTGACAGCGGCAAAACCCCTAAACTTATTCTTAGTAGCTTGCTAGCAGCAATGAGAGATTTGCTCATTGTCAAATCAACGCGCCACTGCCAGAATTTAATTGCAGGGCCAGTAGGCTACTCACAACTGCGATCGATCGCTCTTCATCTGGATTTTGAAACAATTGATGCGGCTTGTGCACAATTGCAAAAATCAGAATTTCAATTGAGAACTAGCACCAATGCGGCTACCTGGTTAGAAGTCTGCCTGCTGAACTTAATGCTGTCAAGCAAACCCGCTGCCCCCGAAACGCGGTTGCCGGCAACTTCCCAATCTAATCAGCCTGACAAATTTGATAAAACCCCTCAAAAAATAGAGGCAGATTCTCCTGACTTTGAAACAACTTGGGCGCAAGTAGTAGCAGCAGCGAAACCAGGAAATCGTAGCCTCTTAAACCGTGCTCAAATTGCCGAACTTTCGGCTGATTCATGTGTGTTAGCAGTAGAAAGAAAGTACGCGAACAAGTTTCAGAGTCACCTTGAATCCGTGCAGCGGATCGTTACTAAAGCTTTAGGCCGCTCTGTTACTGTAACTGTCAAACAACAGGAGGAGTTAGCAGCATGATTAGCATCCTAATTGGGAATGATACCTACGCAATTGAACGAGAAGTTGAAAATTTTAAGACTCAAACTCATCCTCTCTGGCGAGATTTCAACATCCACCGCTTCGATGCTTCTTCCCTGGATGCTGCCCTTTCTGCTGCTGCTTCAGTTCCTTTCGGCGGGGGAAGCAAACTTATTGTCGTTGAAAATTGCGATTTTAAGCAATTTGGAGAAACGGGGCTAGAATTGCTGCAAATCTTGCCCCAGTTACCTGTTACAACGCACTTAGTCTTCACTGCTGCTGTTATCGACAAACGGCTCAAGGTAGTTAAGCATTTGTTGCAGTTTGGTAAACTTAAGGAATTTACTCTTATTCCCCCTTGGCGTACCGATTTGATTGAAAGTGCGATCGCTACTATTGCTAAACAGATGAATCTCTCAATTGCCAGAGATGCTATCAGTTATTTAGCAGTAGCGATTGGTAACGATTCTGCTAAAAGAGTTAGTGAACTGGAGAAATTAGCCATTTATGCAGCAGGCGCTCGCATTACGAAAGAAGCTGCTAAAATCCTCGTTCCAGCTACCACAGCCAACTGTTTTCAACTTGCCGAAGCTCTTTTAAAAGGTCAAGCAGTGGCAGCAATTAAGGTGCTTGATGAATTGCTATCTCGGGCAGAGTTTCCTTTAGCAATTATTGCCACCCTCCAAACTCAGTTTAAAACTTGGCTGTGGGTAAAAGCTACTATCAATTCCGACCAACAACGTTCTGATAGCGAAATTGCTAGTATGTGCGGAATTAGTAACCCCAAACGGCTGTATTTCCTTAAGCAGGAGGTTAAGGAAGTATCTGCGAACTTCTTAAGTCGATCGCTCTCGATTTTGTTTGATTTAGAAATCGCTCTCAAAACAGGAGAAAAGTCTGATTCAATGTTGCCTGCTTTGCTCAGAATCACTCAATTCACTCACATTAACTAACAGGAAAGCGCTGCCGAGTTAATTCGGCAGTCTTTCATTAACCGCTTCGATCGGTATTTTAGCGAGAATTAATCACGCGCTAACCACCAAATTAATGCTCCAACAGCGATTACTGGTGCTGCAATTGCAACGGCGGGTGCGATCGCCACTGACATGGCGGTTCCTGTTGCCGTAGCGACAGTAGTAATACCAACACCACCAGTGGTAGTAGCAATCCCAGTGGCAGTTGCTCCAGTAACGGTGGCTAATTTGGCGGCAACTAAAGCACCGCCTACAGCCGAAGTGGCTAAACCATTATTGTTCATAATTAGGACTCCTTTTGATTGAGTTTCATTTTTGTCACGACTGTAGATGCCTTGGAAATCAATAAGGCTGAGTAGAAAAATTTTTCCTTACCTGTTTTTCCGTGAATTAATCCCATATTAATTTCCTGTTGCTAGGTTTGTAAACTTAAATTCAAGCTTGAATTTAAGGCTTAAAACTGTATTTAGTTGATAGCTTTCCAGAAACCAGATTTTTGAGATTAGTGGCTATCAACAGATGTTGATAGCCAGGAAGTGAATTATTTGTTAGGAAAATAGGTCGAATATTATTCCCAGCAATTGACCTTTCTGCTAACTTACTTTGCTCACTTTTGAGATACTAGATTTTCTGCCGTTTTTGGGGTTATCTACTGTCCGCCAGTCATCGTAGTCATTGAAATCGATTAGGATTTCTTGACCTACAGCTACCTCAAGACTGTCAGGATACCACAAAATGTAACGATTATTACTCTTTGCTTGAACAAGCATTTTATAGTTAGGATATTCAAGCCCAAAAGTTTGCAAAACCTTAAACGATTCGGTTCTCATTCGATTCTCCTTTTATGAACTATCATCACTTAACAACAACGTCACATTCAGATTGCTGATAAATAGGCGTGCTGGCGTACCAAATTTTCAATTTCTCTCCTTGTTGTGGGAACTCTTTTTCTATCGTCCGAATAGCTGGATAAGCTATAGTCATGCCGAGCGCAACAAAGAAATACCACTTAAAGAAGACTAGCGGTTCTAAGAAATGCTCTATGTGAGTTTCTGGACGACGATAGCTGAGAAAGCTTTTGTAATAGTCAAATGAAACTGACCAAAGTGTATTCTTTGGATCAATCATCAGGTTGATTCTGGCTTTTGTTGTGCCACCAGTTCCATTGCCATTGCAACCATCAAATGGATTTTCTACACGCAGTCCAGTTGCTCGATCGATAGGTCGATATAAGCGATCGTGAACTAAAGTCAGAAGATATCCTTCTGCTGAATTTCTAATTGCTTGTAAAAGTCCAACCTCAGCAACTTTATTAGAGAATCTGGTGGGAGATTGAAGCAAATCATTCATCCCAGAATAGAGAGTAAGCATCTTTTTCCTTGCCTCTTTGGGTTTAACTGAACCCATATTAAATTCATCTCTTCTGGTTTGACTAGCTTGAATTCAAGCTTGAATTTTTGAGGTTCAAGTATTTTGCACTGAGTCTGATTGACAGGTAGGGAAAATAAGTTATAATTTTCTCAACTCTATATTCCAGTAATTCTGTATGTGTGGACAAAGCTTTGAAGAGCAATTTATACAGCTCTATGAGTCTAAAGGATTCCAATCTTGTTACGAAATATCTCAGTTATCTAAGGGAGAGTTAAAAGAAGACTATCTGAGTCATCTGGTCAACGATCCTATTTGGAGGCCAGGACAAAATAAGTTAGAGAAGTTGGCAGAAGTTTTTGCTCAAAAAACTTATTTAAAAAAGTATCGCCTTCCCATTAATGAGGAAAAAATGAAAAGAGTATGTGAGGATGAACTAAGAGAGCTTCAGAATTTTTTTGAGAAAGCTCGTAAAGAAATAAAGCAGGATATACCAGACTCACCTGTAAATTCTAAAAAGATCACCTGGCAAATTACGTTGGAAACGCAAAGCAACGATCCGTCTGTGATATACCATATTTTGGGAAAGTTAGAAAAACTGGGGAAAGGAATAATATCGGTAAAAGAAATCAAGCAAGGCAGTATCATTCTGATTTTAGAAAGTTCTCCAGAAGTATTTGAGCGAATTCAGTCTTTGTATCAAGCGGGGCAACTGAGCGAATTGCTCAATGTTCCCATCTTAGATTTACAGGTTCTTCCAAACGAAGAACGGGTGAATTTGAGTCAGTGGTTTGAGAATATTTTTACAGCCGGTTGGCAGAGTGTAGAAGAGTTGCTGACACCACAACAATTAAGTCCAACAGTGTGGAGCGATCGCGTCAAACAAGCTAAACTATTTAACCTAAGAGCAGACTTAATTAGTCATGCTGTTAACCTAGTCATTAACCTGACAAGAGCAAGCGAAGATAGAATATCTATTTGGCTGCAAGTCTATCCAAGTGGAGAAGATTATTTACCACTCAATCTCAAACTACTGGTGTTAGCCGAGGGCGAAGTTTTCAAGGAAGTGACTGCCCGAAGTGCCGATGTTTTGATTCAATGTCAGTTTGATGCCGATCCGGGCGACGAATTTACTGTTAAACTAGCTTTGGGAGAAGTGAGCGTCACGGAATTATTTGTGCTTTAATCTAATTAATCTGTTTTCGGGTAGGTGTCTCGCCTGCCTAGCGCGATCGATCTAACACTATCAATTAACTGAGGGGAAACATGGGTAAGTTAATCCGCTTAGACATCCAAGGTGACTTCGATTCTGGTTTTTCTGTTGCCGCACAGATTCTCGAAGACTCCGCACCCTTTCCCCTCATCGCCGGAGACGCGGGGAAATTACCTATAAATCCAGATATTAAAGAAGCATATCGCAATTGGCAGGCACTTTATAGAAATATAGTAGCCTCTATTTCCACATTTCCCTTGACTCGCCGTCCTAGTTTGACAAATGTTTCTGCCAATATTCAAGAAAATGATTTTGAGCCTTTCCGAAGAGAGACTCAAGATTTAATAACAAACTTCAATAATTGGTTAAAACATCAAGATTTTCAACCAATTGAGTCGCTGTTACGAACTCAGTTAGAACCGGGAGAGGAAAATCGCATACTGCTGCTAAGCAATAACCCTTGGTTGCGAAAACTGCCTTGGCATGAATGGGATTTACTCAAAGATTTTTCTCAAACAGAAGTTGGATTTAGTTCGCCAAATTTTAAGCAATTAAAACAACTTTCAGCCTCTCAAGACAAAGTAAAAATTCTGGCTATTTTGGGTTATCAAGCCGATATAGCATCTCAAGGACAGCCTATTCAAGATTTAGGGAATAATGTAGAAGTTACTTGGCTCAAACAACCCAAACGAGAAGAGTTAGATGAACCGCTGTGGAAACAACAATGGGATATACTTTTTTTTGTTGGACATGGGGAAAGTCAAGATGACTGGAAAACTGGAACTATCTGGATTAATGAAAATGATAAGATAACCATAGGGGAATTAAGGAATCACTTTAAGAAAGCAATTGATAATGGATTGAAGCTTGCCATTTTAAATTGCTGCGATGGACTCGGTTTAGCGCACTCCTTAGCCGAAGGGGAAGATTTATATTTGCCACAAATGATAGTGATGCGGGAGGAATTACCTGTTGCGATCGCACCTCGGTTTTTGCAATATTTTATAGAGGAATTTACTCAAGACAATTCCTTGTATGCTTCGGTGAGGGAAGCGCGGCGGCGGCTACAACTTTTAGAGAAAGAGTTTCCCTGTGTAAGTAATTTACCAGTAATTTGTCAAAATCCCGCCGTTAAACCTTTGCGTTGGCACGATTTAGTAATTCCCCCCAATCCTTATCAGGGTTTATCGGCTTTTCAGGAGAAAGATACAGCCTTATTTTTTGGGCGTGAAACTTTTACTAATCAGCTTGTCAAAGTTGTAGAAACTAAAAAACTGGTAGCTGTAATTGGTGCTTCTGGAAGTGGGAAATCTTCGGTAGTATTAGCAGGTTTAATTCCTAGTTTGCGTCAGCAAGGGAATTGGTTAATTGCTAACTTGCGCCCGGAATCTACTCCTTTTGAGAATTTGGCGAAAGCGCTGCTGTCACCTATGGCGCAATTAGAAACGGGTGAAAATGAGGGAGTTGCTGAGATTAATGCCAAGGAAATTAACAAACTGGCGACAGATTTGCAAGAAGGGAATCGCACTTTATCTGATGTGGTAAAAAGCATCGGTAGCAGTCGGCGTTTTCTGTTAGTAATTGACCAGTTTGAGGAGATTTATACTTACCAAAATCAGAAAAATAAGCAATTTTTAGATTGTTTGTTGGATGCGGTACAAAATTTTTCTGCCTTCAGGTTGGTGATTACTTTGAGGACTGATTTTTTGAATCAGGCAATAGAATACAATGCTTTTCGGGAACAGTTAGATAGATGGAAACCGGAATTTATCGGCGTGATGTTGAGAACCGAATTGCAAGCAGCCATTGAAGAACCTGCTAAGCAACGAAATGTCTATCTGGAATCGGGACTGACAGAATATATTCTCAATGATGTTGGTGATGGAAAAGGTAATTTACCATTGTTGGAATTTGCGCTTACGGAACTTTGGAAACAGCAGGAAAATGGTTTGCTGACTCGTTTGAAATATGATGAAATTGGTGGTGTAGAAAAGGCTCTTTGCAGACACGCGGAAGGGGTATATGATGCGCTGAAAGAGGAGGATAAGGAACGGATAAAGCAGATTTTTATGAAGTTGGTGTCGCCGGGAGAAGGGACGAAATACATACGCCAACTCGCGACTCAGGCTGAGGTGGGGGAAGAAAATTGGGATTTGGTAACGCATTTGGCGACTGCACGTTTGGTGGTGAGTAATCGCAATGAAACCACTAAGATAGAAACAGTGGAAATTGTGCATGAGGCTTTGATCAAAGCATGGCCAGATCTGAGGAAATGGATTGAGGAAAATGATACTTTTTTGAAATGGAAAAAGCGGTTAAAGGCGGCGTTTTTGGAATGGGAAAGCCATGAAAAGAGTGAGCGTTATTTGTTGCGAGGCGGACCCTTGGGAGAGGCGGAGGGGTATTTGCAGAAACGCTTGGAGGATATCAGTAAGGATGACCAAGATTTTATTAAGAAGGGGTTGTGGGTAAGACGCCGGACTATTTTAGGACTTACGAGTGGTTTGGTAGCTGTTTCTATTTTTGCTGTGGGTGCGGTGTGGCAATGGCAACGGGCTGAATTTCAAACAGTACAAGTAGACAAAGAACGACAAGAAGCTGACAAGCAGCGTATAAATGCGGAGTTAATAGCATCTAGTCTTCTGTCAGGTAATCTTTTTGACTCTAATAAACGACTTGAGGCACTGATAGAAGCGATTAAAGCTGGAAGACAACTACAACAGGCGGTTGTTGATGTGAAACCGGAGATACGGGATCGAATTGTTCTCGCTTTACAGCAGGCAGTCTATGGAGTGCGAGAGCGTAACCGTTTAGAAGGCAATAACAATGGTAACATCTTTTTGTTAAATTCTATTAACACTGCGGCCTTCAGTCCTGACGGTAAAATAATAGTTACGATTGGAGAGAATATCAATATTTGGAACCGCGAAGGTACTTTGCTTAAGACATTTGATAAGGATACTTCTTCTAGTATTACTTTTCACAAGGGTAGTTTTAGTCCTGACGGTAAGATGATTGCTGTGGGTTTAACTATAAATCCTAACATAACCGATCCTTTAAACTTTGCTGGTATCATCAATGCAGTACAAATCTGGAGTATTGATGGCAAATTACTGAAAACCATCAAAGCACACAGCAATTTTGTAAATGCTGTAAAGTTTAGTCCCGACGGCAAGATAATTGCCTCATCTAGTTCTGATAAAACTGTAAAACTCTGGAGTCTCGACGGTCGCCTATTAAGAACGCTTCAACATAGCGGTATTGTTAAGGATATGAGTTTTAGTCCCGATGGGAAGACTATCATAGCTGCTGACTATGAAACTGTAAAACTTTGGGGTATAGATGGTAGAGAAATCAAAAATCTTCAACAACATAGCAGTTGGATCGGTAGCGTAAGTTTTAGCCCTGACGGTCAGATGATTGCTTCAATGAGTCCTCCTGATGGTGTAGTTAAACTTTGGAGTATCAACGGCACAGAAATCAAAACTCTTAAAGCACATGACTCTAGTTTTTTCGGTAGTCTGAGCTTCAGTCCAGATGGTAAGACGATAGCCTCTACTGGTGATACAATTGTTAAGTTATGGAGCCGTGAAGGTACTTTACTCGAAACTCTGGAAGGACATAATTTTTCAATAGGAGGTGTAAGCTTCAGTCCAGATGGTAAGACGATCGCTTCAGGTAGTCTTGATGGGACTGCCAAACTATGGAACCGTGAAACTATCAAACCTCCAACTATTTCCTCTAGTGCTAATAGCTTTAGTTTTAGCCCAGATAGCAAAACAATTGCTTTGGCAAAAGGTAAAGATGTGAAACTATACAGCCACGACGGTACTTTACTGAAAACTATAGAAGCCCATACCAATACTAAGGATGTCATCTTTAGTCCAGATGGGAAAACTATCGTTTCAATTGGTGGTTTTAATGCTGAAAGAGAAACTCTTAGGTCTTTGGCTTCCTCAAAGCCTGGGACATTCAGTAATGGGGAGAGGTTTTTAGATTTTGGTATCCAGCAACTTGAAAATCAAAAGTCCCGTGAAAGGACTATCAAGCTATGGAGCCTTGATGGTCGCTTGCTAAAAACCATTGATGCAACAAATCAGTATATTCAGCACCAAGGACATAAATCAGCATTAACGGGCGTAATTTTTGGCCCTGACGGGACGATTGCTTCCACCAGTTGGGACACATTGGTGACAAGTTAAGGAAAAAAGGAAATTGTCAAGGGTAGTATTTGGATGGGTCTGGGATCGTGGGAAACTTATGACAGACAAGTAATAGAGGGATTGTGAGCAGTCATGACCAGCAGCCGAAAAACCAATCGAGACCACGCGAAAAAAACACACAGACCAATGGTGGAAGATGAAGTAATTGCCCTTCAACTGGAAAGATTGCTGACACCGGCGATTACAAATCAAGAAAATTACTACCGAAAATTAGGACTGCGAGAGCGGATCTTGAATTTACCGTTGATGATGGCTGCGGTATTAACGTTACTGTGGCGAGACGTAGCAGGGGTGAGAGAACTGACCAGAATCTTAGCCAGAGACGGTTTTCTCTGGTGTAATCCCACAAAAGTTAGTCAACAAGCGGTATCACAACGATTTTTGACATTTCCTGCGGAGTTATTTGAAAAAGTATTTAAAGATTTATTGCCAAGTCTCAGAACAGCTTGGCATAGTAGAAATAAACGTCCATTGCCAGAAAGTATTCAATTTACCTTGTCAAAATTCGAGAAAATTTGGATAATAGATGGCTCAATATTGGAGGCTCTATTTAAAAAACTACAAAGCTTAGAATCAGTTGAAAAAGGACAATTAGCCGGAAAAATAATTACAGTCATTGATTTAATAACCAGATTACCTGTTGAGATTTGGTTTGAAGAAAACCCCAAAGCTTCTGATACTAGAGCGGAAGAAGATATCCTAAATTTAGTTACAGAAAATACTTTACTATTACTGGATAGAGGATTTTATCATTTTAATTTCTGGCATAAATTAATCGCCAAGAAAGTTGAATTTATTACCAGAATAAAGAAAGGAGCAGCCATTCAAATAGAACAGGTATTTACAGATAGTTATGAACTGCGAGACCGGAAAATACGCCTAGGTTCTGGCACAAAAAAGACTCCGTTTATCACGTTACGTTTAATTGAAGTTAGGTCAGGAAAAACCTGGCATTCTTATTTAACAAGTGTCCTAGAACCTCAAGTTTTGCCACCTTATGTAGTTGCGGATTTATATCGGCGTCGTTGGCGAATAGAAGAAGCTTTTAATACAGTAAAAAGACTGTTGGGTTTAAGTTATTTATGGACTGGTTCAATCAATGGAATTAAATTACAAATTTGGTCAACTTGGTTATTTTATGCTGTGTTAGTAGATTTAGGTGATGCCGTAGCGGATGAACTTTCTGTGCCCTTTGATGAGATTTCCTTAGAAATGATTTATCGGGGTCTTTATCATTTTACTATGGCTCATCAAAAAGGTAAGGCAACAGACCCAGTTAAGTATTTTGCTGACCCCAAAAATCGAGATTTAGGTATTGCCCGTCAGAAACGAAAACCAAACACAAAGCTAATTGTGGCTCCTTTTCCGGAGCTTCAACGAGGGTCTGACCAGTTTTTTTTTCAACAATTCTCTAAAAGCCTCTTGACAAAAGACTTACAGTCTTAACTTGTCACCAATG
>NZ_JAUBOJ010000120.1:0-17185 GCF_036700185.1 Microcoleus sp. BM001215392
ACTGCGGTCATGCTTCGCCCCTACAAACATATTTGCCTTGCGCCAGATGCACCCACTCTCAACTATCAACTATCAACTGTCAACTATCAACTATCAACTGTCAACTGTCAACTGTCAACTGTCCACTGTCAACCGTCAACTGTCAACTGTTTGCAGCATTTACCCTCACAGTTGCGCCGGCTGCGAATACAGCCGTACTCCTCAAAACGTTCGCTGTGTTTGCGAACAGTAGGATAGGCTACCAGATGTAAAGGAATTCCGATTAGTTTGTACAGCAATCGACCAGCAGCATGAAGAATATCCCAAATTTCGCTTAAGTTAGGTTCTCGCACGAATTCTCCAATTTCATCTTGTAATGCAATCCACTGAGATTGCAGAGTAGGATGGTGACAATTATCAAATGCTGTCATACCTTTTTGATAATTTTCCCAAAGTTTATTCATAGATTTAATCAAATCTGGCTGAGTTCTGATAATATCAGAAGTTAATCTGAGATGACAATTATCCGGTATTTTAAGGAAATCAGCCAATGCGACTCTCTCAAATGCTTTTCGTCACCCTGCGGGAAGACCCCGCAGAAGCAGAAATCCCCAGCCACAAACTATTACTCCGTGCTGGATACATCCGACGCATCGGTAGCGGTATTTACGCTTATCTCCCTTTGATGTGGCGAGTTCTCAAAAAAGTATCCCAAATTGTGCGCGAAGAAATGGACGCTACCGGCGCTCAAGAATGTCTCCTCCCGCAACTGCAACCGGCCGATTTGTGGCGGGAATCGGGCCGCTGGGATACCTACACTCAAGCTGAAGGTATTATGTTTGCTATGACTGACAGGCAGCAGCGAGAAGTGGGACTGGGCCCGACTCACGAAGAGGTAATTACTACAATTGCTAAGGATATGATTCGTTCTTATCGGCAATTACCTGTACATCTCTATCAAATTCAAACTAAGTTTCGCGATGAAATTCGCCCGCGTTTTGGGTTGATGCGCGGTCGTGAATTTATTATGAAAGATGGCTATTCTTTCCACACTAGCGAAGAAAGCTTGAAGAAAACTTATCAGGATATGGCTGAAGCTTACAGCAATATACTGCGCCGATCGGGCTTGGAATTCCGAGCGGTAGATGCTGATTCTGGTGCGATTGGTGGCTCTGGTTCTCAAGAGTTTATGGTGCTGGCAGAAGCGGGGGAGGATGAAGTTCTCTACACTGAAGACGGTCAGTATGCTGCTAATGTGGAGAAGGCTGTGTCGATGCCTGCTGATGCCCAAGCTTCGCCTTTTGCAAGTTTTGAAAAGCGGGAAACGCCGGGAACTGAAACAATTGCTAAACTTTGCAAGTTTTTGAAGTGTTCTCCGACGCAAGTTGTCAAAAATGTGCTTTATCAGGCTGTTTACGATAATGGCATCACAGTCTTGGTGTTGGTAAGCATTCGCGGCGACCAAGATGTGAATCAGGTAAAGTTGCTGAATGAATTGACAAAGTTAGCTGGGAATTATCAAGCTAAAACTGTTTTGTTTTTGACGGTTCCTGATGCGGAAGCTCAAAGAAAATGGGCGGCTAAATCTTTGCCTCTGGGTTATATGGCTCCGGATGTTGCTGATGATTATATCGCTGGGAGCAAGCAGGTTAATTCTAAGTTTTTGCGTTTGGTCGATCGCACCGCAGTTGACCTAACAAACTTTGTCACTGGTTCTAACGAGTCAGGATACCACGTGGTCGGCGCCAATTGGGGTAAAGAATTTACGCTACCAGCAATGGTTGTGGGCGTCAGAACTGCTAAGGGGGGCGATCGGGCGGTGCACAACCCCGAACAAACTTTGCAAAGTGCCCGAGGCATCGAAGTCGGCCACATCTTCCAATTAGGCACCACATACTCGCAAGCCATGGGCGCCACCTACACCAGCGAACAAGGCGAAGAAAAGCCCTTTATCATGGGCTGCTACGGCGTCGGCGTGTCGCGGCTGGCTCAATCTGCGGTAGAACAATCCTACGACAAAGACGGGATCATCTGGCCAGTGGCGATCGCCCCGTATCACGCCATCATTAGCATCCCCAATATTAAAGACGCCCAACAAGTAGAAGTCGCCGAAAAACTCTACAATGAACTCAACCAATCCGGCATTGAAACCTTACTAGATGACCGCGACGAACGAGCAGGAGTTAAATTCAAAGATGCCGATTTAATTGGCATTCCCTATCGAATTGTGACTGGTCGTTCCCTGAATACAGGCAAAGTCGAAGTCGTGGAAAGAGCAACCCACAAAGCACATGAAATTCTGATTGAGGAAGTCAATTCTACTTTAAAACAGTGGATTGATGCCGCCATCAAATAAGTTTTTGTAACGGTAATACCAATTTAATGTGAAGTTGCATATATCTCGATCCCCTAAATTCCCCTGGTGGGAGGGGGACTTTGACCGGAATCTTGTCCCCCCCTTATTAAGGGGGGCTAGGGGGGATCTGGCTTTATCTAAACCGTATTGCTTGATAAATCGCGTTTTTATCCGAGGCTTCTTCCCCCTAAATCCCCCGATCGAAGGGGGACTTTGACAACTCTCTTGTCCCCCCCTTGTTAAGGGGGGCTAGGGGGGAAGAAGCCTAATCATCAAACATTAGATCCGTACTACATTTGACGTTAAGTCAACAACACGATTTCTAAGCAGCAGCTTCTTCTTCGGCTTCAGCTTCCGGTGCATCTGGGACATCTTGCTTGATCGTCAAATAGCGAATCACCTCTTCGCTCAGACGCATCGCGCGTTCCATAGGAAAAATTGCAGCGCCCGGAGCTGTATAGTTCATTTGAACGTATACCCCGTCGCGGTGCTTGCCGATTTCGTAAGCCAAGCGACGCTTGCCGCGGTGCTGAGTTTCGATATTTTCAGCACCTTGATCGCGCAAAATTGTTTGATATTTGGCGATCGCCTGGTCAGTCATTTCTTCACCCAAATCAGGGCGCAGAATGTACATTGTTTCGTAAATAAACGGTTTCATGGCAATAATTCCCTTATGGACAACAAGGCTTCTGATGAAGCAAGGACTTATCATCATATACCAACTATGAACAATCTCAAAACTAAAAAATCAAATTCCCCAAACCGCAGTCGATCGCCGTGGAGTACCCTGTGGACATACAGTATCATGGGGGCGATCGGACTTTTAATGCTCTTCCCCTTGCTGTGGCTGCTCAGTACCTCCCTGAAATCCCCCAGCGAAAACATCTTTCAATATCCCCCGCAACTGTGGCCGCAACAGCCAACCCTCGAAAACTTCATCAAAGTCTGGCAAACCAACCCCTTCGGGCGCTACCTGTTCAACAGCACCCTGATTGCAGGCCTCACAGTCAGCATCAACGTTTTGTTTTGCGCGCTGGCGGCTTACCCATTAGCCCGACTCAACTTTCGCGGCCGCGAAGCCATTTTAATTACGATTATTTCCACGATCATGATACCCTTCCAAATAGTCATGATTCCGCTGTACATTTTGACTGTACAACTCGGATTAAAAAATAGCTATTTAGGCGTAATATTTCCCGGACTAGCCTCAGCCTTCGGCATATTTTTATTGCGGCAAGCATTTCTAGCAGTTCCCAAGGAATTAGAAGAAGCCGCCCGCATCGACGGCTGCACCGAATTAGGCATTTGGTGGCACGTGATGATTCCCGCAATTCAGCCAGCTTTAGTTACTTTAGGGATTTTTGTATTTATCGGTTCTTGGAGTGACTTTTTGTGGCCGCTGCTTGTTTTAGACAGGCCGGAATATTACACGTTACCTTTAGGCGTTGCCAATTTAGCCGGGACATTTTCTTTAGATTGGCGTTTGGTGGCGGCGGGTTCGATTATTTCGATAATTCCGGTTTTAGGGCTGTTCTTGCTGTTGCAAAAATACATTGTGCCGACAGAAGCGGCCGCCGGGGTGAAAGGATAGAAGAAGTTCGGCAACGGATTGTGTAACGGATGTAACGGATTGAAGAAATAAAACGCACAGGTTTTTGTGATTTTTTAATTGCTAACCGTGCTGGCAGTTGCTATAATCGAGAATCAGGCTCAACCCAAAATTAATCTGCGTTTATCCGCGTCGATCTGCGGTTTTAAAACTGTTAAACTAAAAACTAAAAACTTCCCTCAAGTAGCCAAGGTTATTTGCGATGTATGAACTGCCAGAAATCCGATCGATTGTTGAGCGCGCTGCTGTCATAGATGCGATCGTAGCATTCGCCAATGCGATCGATGCCAAAGACTGGCAAAAATTGCGATCGCACCTAGCCGACGAAATAGATATCGACTATAAGGAATTTAGGGGTGAAACTCCCAGACGAATAACCGCAGAAGAATACATAAAACAGCGAGTAGAGGGACTTGCAGGTTTGCGAACGCTGCACGTCAGCACCAATCATGAATTGACTATTCATAACAATACAGCCAAATGTCAGTCTGCATACCAAATTTATCGACTTGACCCCAGTCGCGAAGCAGGACAAAATCGGCTGGATACAGCAGGAAACTATTTTCACTCTTTGATTCAAACAACAGACGGACATTGGCTGATTGACGGAATCAAGCAAACCGTGGTGATTGTTACCGGCAATCCTCAGGTTCACGGTGCGCTGCGCGGTACATCTTAAACCCTTTTAAATTTTAGATTGTAGATTTAGGGATTGGGATGATTTAACCTTAAATAGGTTAGTAGTGAGGACTTCAGTCCGCATAAAATCAGAAGAATGAAGTCCTCACTACGAAACTAATAACGGTATTTTTACGATATTTTTACCATAAAATATAGCGGTTCTCAAAAAAGTGAGGTATGCCCGATGCCCGATGCCCGATGCCCGATGCCCTATGCCCTATGCCCTATGCCCAGTCGTACCTCATATGAAAGCTCGAAAGGCTATATCTCTCCTTAAATCTAACTCAAAAATCTCTACCTCGGAGTAAAAACCGCACTAGGATAAGCAATCCGCTTGTGATTGAACTGTTCCCAAACCCGCACAAAAATCTCCGCAATTAAAGACATATCCTCCCGAGTCAAACCCGAATCTAGCAACTGATTATCCTGCCAGCGAGCCCGCAAAATCCGATTGACCATATTCAAAGCTTCCTCATGAGTGGCATCCTTGAGCGATCGCAAAGCAGCCTCACAAGAATCCGCCAACATCAAAATTCCAGTTTCCCGCGACTGCGGAATCGGCCCGTCGTAGCGAAAATCCTGCTCCCTCACTTCCCGGGTTTCGATTGCTAACTTTGAATTATCCGCATCGGCCAAAGTAATATTTAAATTTTCAGGTTCTTTTACAGCAATTTGCTGCGCTTGATGGTAGAAATAAGCAATTAACATTGTGCCTTGATGTTCAGGAATAAACGCCTGAATTGCCTTCGGCAATCGATGCTTCCGTGCCATTACTAACCCTTCGCTAACGTGCTTTTTAATAATTTCGGCGCTCGTCCAAGGGTTATTAATTTCATCGTGTTTGTTGCCCCCACCCATTTGATTTTCGCAAAATCCGCTTGGGTCGTGCATTTTTCCAATATCGTGGTATAGCGTACCAGCTCTGACTAACTCAACATTGCAGCCGAGCTCCCTCGCCGCAGCCTCCGCCAAACTAGCCACAAATAGCGTGTGCTGAAAAGTCCCCGGAGCCTCGGCAGCCAACTTCTTTAACAGCGGGCGGTTGGGATTGGCAAGTTCCGCCAGCCGGATCGGGGTAATCAAGTCGAAAACGTGTTCTAAATAAGGGCTGATGCCGATCGCTACCACGCTCCAAGCCAAACCGGCCAAACTTTGACAGCCCACCGTACCGAGTACGACGTACCAAATCGCACCGGCAGCAGCGCTAGCAATCAAAGTCCCCACCAGATAGACGCTGCCCTGAGTCAAGCCGACAGCCACGCCCAACAGAGCCAATTCCTCGCGCGATCGCAATCTTCCGGCCATAAAAGCGCCCAACAATCCCCCCGCCGCGCTAGCCACCAAATGAATCAACTCTATATCCAAGCCAATGGGTAGCAGCGCCGACAGCAGCCCCACCACAGTCACTCCCACCGCCGAACCGTAGAAGCCGCCTGCTAAAATCCCGATCGCGGGTAAAGTCGTCCAAGGCAGGCCCAAACTCACCAGCACCGGCGCGCTCAACGTCAGCAGCAGCAACAGCAAATGATCTCTCCGGCGCAAGCGGTAGTGCCTTTCTACCAGCAGGACGATCGCAATTGCCCCCCCGACTAAACAAACAAAACCCGCCAGCCCCAGCCAGTTCACCCCGCGCCTGCTCAAACCAAAATAGTCGAGCAACACGAAATCTTTCTGGGAGATTACTGTTCCTTCTGCGACAATAGTCTCGCCCTTTTCTACGACGATCGTTACCGGTTTCACCTTTTGCGCAGCCAATTCAGCTAGCTGTTTGGTTTCTTCGGGATCTCTCACCAGATTTGGCTGCAAAATTGCACTTAAACCCTCAACCGCCAAAGCTTGGGACTCTAACGGTACTTCGTCTGCGACTTGCAGCTTCACAGCTTCTTTCAAAATCTCTTTTGGCAATCCCTGGGGGATACCTTGAGCTAGCATCCTTTTGGCGGCGCGACTCATACCTGTTTGAGTTTTCTCCCAGGCTGCATCGGACAATTCAAACAACGAAGCATCGTAAATCTGTTGCACCCCAGAAACTGACGGTTTAGAGAGCGCTTCGACAGCATTGAGATAACGCTGGCGAGCTTGCGAAATGCTGTTTGTCAGGCTTTGAAAATCTGCTGCTGAGACCGATCGGCTGTAAGCTTGCAATTGGGCAATCACATCTTGCTGAGACTGGTTATCTGTCGGTGCAGTTTTGGGGGAATCCAAACTCAACCGCTCGGAAGTTGGGCTGCTGTCCCCCGCCTGTGCCAAAATCGATCGCCACTCCCACTCCGGACACCCCCGCAAGTAAACCTGAGCCGCATTGGAGAGCGCCGAGGGCGTCGCCAATGGAAACGAGCCTGCTGAGTTCCGCAGTTCGCTTCCCTGTTGCAAAAATTGTTGCAATGTTCGAGCAATTTGTCGATCGGCAGCTCGATCGAGCATTAATATCGCTACAGCCCCAATCCGAGCTGAGGAACGCTGTTCTTCAGTAGTTTTGCGATCGGGGATACTAACACTAAAAGGAGCCTGAATCGTCTGAGGAGCTTTTGTCCCCACATCCAGTTTTGGCTGGTTGTAGAAACGGTGGCCCAGAGTGCTGCTGAGGGAAACTACCGCTACGACGGCCAACATCGGGGAACGAGCTTGATTTTTGAGGCTGGATTTTGAAGTTTTACTTCTAAATCTCGTAAAAGTCTCGGGCAAATCCCATTTCTTGACCGACAAACGTCCAAGAAATAGCCCACCAGGGCGATCGGGATTTGCCTTGCTGCCGCCATTTTGCACTTTAGCAATATGTTGGCGCAGTGAGCGCGCAGCCCCTAGCTGCTCAATCTGCCGCATCAATGAGGAGAGCGTATTCATTTATGTCGAAGATATATCACTGTTATCCAGCAGCTTTGTCAGAAATTCTGACTGTGCATCTTTGATTGAGTTTATCCGAACTACCGTACCTGAATCTTCAAAACAAGCAGGGTATTTTACCAGAATCTCGCCAGCAGTTGGTTTTTTTGTTTCGGTTGTCCACCATTAACCGGAGTCGTCCCAGCCAGGGCTAGAAACCCTGTTTCTCGGTAGTTCCTCGTTTTCCGAGCCAGTATTCTGGTATAAACCAGGTTTTTTTGCAAACAAGTCAGATTAAATTTTTACTTTTTAATCTTTAATTGTCACTTTCCTCGCGCTTTCGCTTTTGATACCATATCCCAGAATAATCCAACTGTAAGCCAGTCCTTCCAACCCATATCCAGTAAGTCATTCCTCATCCACAATCTAAAATCTAAAATCTAAAATGGCATGACTTGTTAATTGTGATGGCTAATTTGTGAGTCCTAATTTATAGTTTTCCCTCCTGTTAAAAGTTCAAAACTTTATATGTTACGATGTCTAATGACATAAGGTGCAGCGACCGATCGCGCCACGGCTGCGCAGTCCAGGCCGCCCGAAAATTTGTAAACTCCCGCCCAAACAGCAAACAGGTTACTTGCTAGCTCCACAATTTTTGCATCGCTGCCTGTTCCCCATAGCGAGGGTTCTCGCCCCTCGGTTAGTTGGAGCGATTCAACAACGGGGGAAAAAACCTTTCGCCATTCTACAGGAATCGCAGCAGCCCCGTTATAGGCTCCAGACAAAGCTCCCGTCAAAGCGCAGGTGAGTTGTCCGGCTATCCCGCAGCGGGCCGCCCGCACTACTGACAAGCGCCAGTCTTCTGGGGTGTTCAAGAAGCAGTAGAAAGCTAGGGCTATGGGAATAAAATTTCCCGGGTTTACCATTGACTTAGCTGGGGATTTATGCTCGCCCCCATCCTGTTTTTGTCGCAAAGCTATGGCACTTTTGCGCAGGTGAGTAGTGGCTGTTTCTAAATCAGCTCCCTGTTCTAGTAGTATTTGTACTTGTACCAGCAACTCTGTTAAAGCATTATCTGTTTTTAGGTAGGCAATGGTTTGCTCGATCGCTGTGGCGGGGTCAAGTCTTTGTTTGAGCGATCGGGCGATCGCATATCCTATCCCTAACACTGCTGTTTGCAACTCTGCCTTATTTTCGTTGGGCAAAACATCTGTCGCCAGCATGATTTTATCTCGCAACTTAGCCTTATTTTCGTGAAAAAATATGGCGCACGGTAGCGCAGCCACCGCAGCTTCACAAGGATTAAGCATACTTTGAAACTCAGTGCTTCGGGGATGGTAGATTTCGGACTTGGCAAATGATTCCCAAGTATCCCCCCAATCTTTTACATCTAAACCGTTACACCGAATTAAACTTTGAGCGCAGGCTACCGCAAGTCTCCCGCATTGCGATGAGTGTTTGCCAGTCAGGATTTGGCTGTTGGGGGAATTCAACGCCAACGTTGCCCCACTCAGGGTCAATTGTTGATGTTTCGTAAGTTGTAAAATCGGCTGCAAGTCTTCTGTTTGGGGGGGGATACCCACAAGTTGCCTCTGGTATTGCAGTCCTATAGAGTCTCCTAAAACTGCCCCCAATATCGTTCCTTGAAACTTGCTCAACAGAGAATGCCGCATTTGAATTCAACTCAAGTTGCTAGTAATTAGTCATTGGTCATTGGTCATTGGTTATTGATTATTGGTTATTGGTTATTAGTTATTAGTTATTGGTTATTAGACTTGAATTGCAAAAATCGGAAAACACCCTGAAATTATCTGCGTTTATCTGCGTTTATCTGTCTGACATCTGCGGTTTATGTATCAATCAAAGACTTATGCAATTCAATTCTATTGGTTATTAGTTATTGGTTATTGGTTATTAGTTATTTTTTGCTTCGTCATTATTACCGATTCCCAATTCCCGATTCCCAATTCCCAATTCCCAATTCCCAATTCCCAATTCCCAATTCCCACCCTTCGACTTCGCTCTTCTGGCAAGATTACCAATTACCCATTACCAATTACCAATTCCCCATTCTTGTGATTAATTTAATTTCAACCCAAATATATAAGGGCTGGTTTTCCATCTAAAACCTGCCCTCATCCGATCGCGAAAATCGGTGAAATTTTAATTTTTAATTAGATAACTAACTAGAGCTTGCAGCCCCAGCCGATAACTTTCTGAGCCAAAACCGCTGATTTGCCCGATCGCCACCGCTGCGATATACGAGTGGTGCCGAAAAGCTTCCCGCCGGTAAATATTGCTTAAATGAACTTCCACCGCGGGGATATTCACAGCGGCGATCGCGTCTCTAATTGCCACACTCGTATGAGTATAAGCTCCAGCATTAATCAACAAGCCTTGGTGTTGCCCTAACATCGAGTGAATTGCATCCACCAAAACCCCTTCATGATTCGACTGCTGAATAGAGACTTGCACCTGGAGGGCTTGCGCTTCTCGTTCTAGCAACTCGTTGACATCATGTAAAGTCGCAGAACCATAAACTCCAGGTTCTCGCTGACCCAATAGATTCAGATTAGGGCCGTGAAGTACCAGGATATTTAACAATTTTTAAAATTCCAGCGCAACAAAAATTATGAGAGTTTTAAGTGAGGATTTAGAACCAGTCTTCAGCCTCAAAGCTCAAACCTCAAACCTCAGATTTCAAATCCAGTCCCGACTACCGGCGATGCCTGGGTTGGTTGACTGGAATAGGAATCGGTTCGAGTTCCGGTTGAGCTTCCGGACTCAGCAGTCCTTCTATCAGCTTCCGAACCCATTCTTTAATTTGTTCCAGCACCTTTTCAATGTCTTCCATTGAACGGATAGCTCCTTTTTTATAGTCTAGATTGCTAAACCGACGGCTAAATCACTGAAAATAAGCAAGCACGACTTTGAAACCAAAGGTTAAACTTGCTTTCTCGCTTGCTGGTTGTTTGGAGCAACGCTTTTGAGCAAAGGAGAGAGTCAGTATATTTGCCAATCAGTCCTGTCTTATTATCATAACGAATCTTTACAGATAATCAATAGGCAATTTAAAAATTACTGAAAAATTTGGGTTCGCAGATTATTAAATAAAGCTTAAGCTTACGGATAACTATTGACAATTGACAAAATACTAGATGTTTTCTACGCTTTTGCCAATAATTTACGCCGGAGCCGATCGAGCGCCGTACAGCTACTGAGATGCCGAATCCAATCGCGGCCTCGCCCATCGCCAAAGCGATATTCAAAACTTTCAGCCTCGCCGTTGGGGCCCGCTAAACCGATATAAACCAGTCCGACAGGTTTAGCATCTGTACCGCCTCCTGGCCCGGCGATACCTGTAATGCTCAATCCCCAATCAGTGTTGAGACTCGCGCGCACTCCCGCAGCCATTTGTTTTGCCACTTGGTGGCTGACTGCCCCAAATTCGGCTAAATCTCGGGGATTAACACCTAATAATCTTTCCTTAACCCGATCGTCATAGGAAATTACCCCGCCCAAAAAATATCTCGAACTGCCGGCAACACCGGTCAGCATCGCTCCCAACCCGCCTCCCGTGCAGGATTCAGCCACACTGAGAGTTTCGCCAGCCAACAGCAGCAATTTACCTACTGTCGAGGCGAGGGTATCGGTATCGGCACCGTAACAGTCTAAGCCAGCAATCTGGAGCAACTGTTGTTCGATCGGCTCAATTAACTTTTTAGCAGCAACGGACGACTCAGCCCGGGCCGAAATCCGCAGTTTGACCTCGCCGTGATTGGCGTAGGGAGCCACGGTAGGATTAGTTAAATTTAGAAAACTATCTACTTTTTCCGCGAGTGCCGACTCAGCAATTCCCCAAAATTTCAACGTGCGGCTGCAAATAGTTGAGCTGCACCAACCGCCATTTTTCAAGTAAGGAACGGCGGTTTCTCGCCACATCAAGTGCATTTCCGCCGGCACGCCGGGAAATGTCATCACTGTGACATTGGGAACCGGCTGCCAAATAATCCCCGGTGCAGAACCGGTGCGGTTTGATAGAATGTCCGCACCTTCGGGAATTAAAGCTTGTTTGCGGTTGCTCTTGCTCATGGTGCGTCCCCGCTGAGCAAATTTTTGTTCGATATCGGCGATAATTTCCGGCTTTTCGATCAGGGGAACGCCAAAAAAATCGGCGATTGTTTCGACTGTGAGGTCGTCTGGTGTGGGGCCGAGACCTCCGGTGAAGAGCAAAAGTTGCGATCGACCTATAGCTATTTCTATCACCTGTTTAATGCGATCGGGATTGTCCCCCACCACTGTTTGATAGTAGTGAGGGATGCCCAAACTCGCTAATTCTTTCGCTAAAAACTGGGAATTGCTATTAAGAATATCGCCTAATAGCAATTCAGTGCCAACACAAATAATTTCAGCAACCATTATTCGATTTTAGATTGGGGAATTGGGCATAGGGCATAGGGCATAGGAAATTGGTAATTGGTAATTGGTGATTGGTGATTGGTAATTCTTACTGCCAACTGCTTTCCTGTCAACTAACAACTGTCAACTAACAACTGTCAACTGCTTTCCTGTCAACTAACAACTGTCAACTAACAACTGTCAACTGTCAACTGTCAACTGTCAACTGTCAACTGTCTATCGAGCGTGCCTCCAAACTTTCCAGCTAGCGTATCCCAGCAAACTTGTAGCTCCCATAGCGTAAATTATGCCGCTTGGAACCGAAAAAGCTAGGGCTAAACTTCCTACCCAAAGAGTCAGCGAGTAAATAAATAAAACCGCAAATCTATGGGATAGTCCGGCTTCTAAGAGTCGGTGGTGCAGGTGGCGTTTGTCAGCAATAAAGGGTGATTTGCCGTTACGCAGTCGATCGAGAATCACCGCCGACATATCTAAAATCGGTACAGCTAAAATTAAATATGGCAGTAACACAGAAGTAACAGCCGTAGTTTTAACTAACCCAATTACTCCCACTCCAGCGAGAGTAAACCCGATAAAATAAGCCCCGCCATCTCCCATAAAGATTTGAGCCGGATTGAAGTTGTAGCGCAGAAATCCCAAGGTGCCGCCAGCTAAAGCCGCTGCAATTAGGGCTGCCGCCGGTTGGTGCATCGACAGACTGACAATCAGCATCACAACTGCTGCAATCCCCGAAACTCCGGCTGCTAAACCGTCCAAACCATCAATCCAGTTGATGGCGTTGGCCATGCCGACGAGCCAAATCACGGTAATCGGCAAGCTCAGCCAGCCAAGATCCGTCAGTCCCAAGGAGGGAACTGTGAGAAACTCAATTTGTACGCCCGCGTACCAAGCGATGCTGGATACGCCAATTTGCATGAGCAAGCGTTTGATGGCTGAGAGCGAAAACAAGTCGTCTGCTAAACCGATGAGGAAGAATCCGATGCCGCCGAGGGTGACTCCCCAAACTTGGTATTCGTCTTTGGGATTGAGAACTTGTCCGCTAGCATCGATGAAGCCTCCACAGAGCCAGACAAATAACAGGGCAATCAGAGTGCCGAGAAAGATAGAGACTCCTCCCAAGCGTACCATGGGGCGCTGGTGGACTTTTCGCTCGCCTGGCCGATCGACTCGCCCGCTTTTGAGACCAATTTTTTTAACTATTGGCGTACTCCAGAGGACGATGCTTGCAGAAACCAGAAAAGCTATTACGTGGTACAGATACTGATACGGCATCTGAAATCAATTTTAAATAGTGCGGGGCAATTAGGGTGTCAGGCAGAGTCTACTACATTTGGGATGGCTTGTAACCAAGAAACATCTTTAAGAGCGACTGGGGGTTTGGGAGCCGGAGATTTGCCGGAGTGCAAGTTGCCAGGATGCGAATTGTCCGGTTTTTAAATGATGACTCTCGAATTAATTGTCTTTCAATCGCAATGTCGATCGACTTTTTCGATATTTATACTTGCCAAGCGAGCCGAGTTGAGCGGTATCTTTCGCGATCGACAAATACCGTTAATCAAATCAGCGCCGCTCGACAAATATTTTTAGTAAAAACCGCCTTTCGCGATCGAGATTTTCGATAAAAACCGCTGGTCAAGATCGCAACGAACAACTCTCAATCTTTGCCAGCTCTTTTACTCTTTTACCCCTAAAAATTAGGTCTAAAGCCTCCCCCTAAACGGGGGAAATCAAACAAAATGATTCATTGCTCCAATCCTCTTCTATCGATGGAAGAGGTAGCTGTCAACTGTCAACTGTCAACTGTCAACTGATGAACCGTACACTTCCAACTACCAATTCCCCATTGCCGATCAGGAAAATTAAGCTAATGCCGGCACTTTCAAGAACAAGTGCGGGTATAACGGGAAGCGTGAGCACAGGGCGGCTACTCGGCGCAGGCATTCGGCGGCGACGCTTTCATCTTCGGGATTCAGGAGTCGATCGGCAATAATATTACCAATCTCGGTAAATTCTGCTGTTCCCATGCCTCTTGTGGTCATCGCGGGCGAACCGAGTCTCAAACCGCTGGTGACAAAGGGCGATGCCGGATCGAAAGGCACTGTATTTTTATTAGCAGTAATATTCACACCGCTAACTAATTGGTCGGCTCGCTTGCCTGTCATGTTTGCCGATCGCAAATCAACTAGCATTAAGTGATTGTCGGTGCCGCCGGAAACGAGTTTTAAACCCCGCTGCTGCAACTGTGCCGCTAAAGCCCGTGCATTTTCAATTACTTGACCAGAATAAGTTTTAAATTCAGGCTTTAATGCTTCGCCAAAAGCTACAGCTTTGCCCGCAATCACGTGCTCTAAGGGGCCGCCTTGAGTGCCGGGAAACACTGCTTTGTCGAACTTTTTGCCCAGTTCGGGGTCATTGGTCAAAATCAAGCCGCCGCGGGGGCCGCGCAGGGTTTTGTGAGTGGTGGTGGTGACTGCGTGACAGTGGGCGAGGGGGCTGGGATGGTGGCCTGTGGCGACTAACCCGGCAATGTGGGCGATGTCGGCGAGCAGGTAAGCTCCAATTTCGTCCGCGATCGCTCTAAACTTCTCAAAGTCGATAATTCGCGAATATGCTGAATAGCCGCAAATTAGCAATTTTGGTCGGTTTGCTTTAGCCTGTGCCCGAATTTCGTCGTAGTCGAGCTGTTCTGTTTCTTGGCTGACGCCGTAGTGAAAAGCTTTAAACCATTTACCGGATACATTAACCGGCGAACCGTGAGTCAAGTGTCCGCCGTGGGACAAATCCATGCCCATAATTCCGTCCCCAGGCTCTAGCAAGCTCAAAAATACTGCAAAGTTGGCTTGAGCGCCGGAGTGGGGCTGGACGTTGGCGTGGGCTGCTCCAAACAACTGTTTGGCGCGATCGATCGCAAGTTGCTCGATGCCGTCAATAAATTCGCAGCCGCCGTAGTAGCGTTTCGCTGGCAGCCCTTCGGCGTATTTATTGGTCAGCACTGAGCCTTGAGCTGCCATTACGGCGGAGGAGGTAAAGTTTTCGCTGGCGATCAGTTCTAGGTGATCTCGCTGCCGCTGGAGCTCTTGCCCGATTAAATCGGCAATTAGCGGATCGGTTTTGGAAAGCAAGTCTAAGTTAGTGTCCGTCACAATAATCAACCTCTTGACAATTTTGGGATTGGGAATTGGGGATCTTTTACCCTACTACGAATTTCGCACAATTCAGATAAATATTACGTTGTGTTCAGGTTAAGCCGTTTGTCCCAACCTCCTGACATACAATGAAATTACTGGTGTGAAACCTGCCGGAGGTATCAAATGTTAGTCATTCTAATGGAAAATCAGATGCTTGCCCCTCAGTGTGTTTGCCAAAGTTGTGTGCTCGCCGATCGCACCGGCCAACCGCGCTGGAGCGCTGGAGAGCTTCGCTGCGGTCATCCAGTTGCCAAACCTACGGAAAATTTGCCCGATCGATACGAGTGTCAAATGGGCTTCGTCATTGCCAATATTAAATAATCATCAGGCATGGGGCATCGGCCAAAGAGGGCATCGGGCATCGGCCAAAGAGGGCATCGGCCAAAGAGGGAATGGTGACTGTTGAACCCAACTTGATATAAGTACCCATGAATCTACTCGGCTCTGAGTGCGGGCAAATTCCGGGCGAGTCGGAACGCTTGCCTGCTGCTGCGTTATCCTGAATTTAATGCGAATTGATAGTTTATCGATCGACTCAGGAGAGTTCATTATGACTTGGCGCGGATCTACGACTGTTCCAGACCGGATTTTTGCTTGTTTGCCTTATTTGCTGCCGCTGATTGACGGGCTTGCCTTTGGTAGGTTTCTGTTTACACAGTTTCCTGTCCTGCAACTGTTGTTGATACCGCTATCTCCTTTGATGCAAATTTATAGTTTGCCCTTTGCTAGCTTGGTTATTTTCTTTGCCCTGTATTTAGGAGTAGTTAGAAACGAAAACATCAGTCACTTTATTCGTTTTAATGCGATGCAGGCGATTCTTTTAGACATTGTTTTGATGCTCTGCGGTTTGGTTTTGCCAATTTTTGCAAAAGGCTTCCAAGTCGCATTTATTGCAGAGACTCTGTATAATATGGTGTTTTTAGGCGCTTTAGCTGCATTTTTATATGCCGTGGTTCAATCGGCTTTGGGACGCTATGCAGAGATTCCTCCTATTTCGGACGCTGTTTATATGCAGGTTCGTTAGTCAATTGGCAGTTGGCAGTTGACAGTTGACAGTTAACTGTTGACTGTTGTTAGTGATAATGCCCAATGCCCAATGCCCAATGCCCAATGCCCAATGCCCAATGCCCAATTACCAACAACTAATAACCAATAACCACTGTATTTTCCAGACTACCAATGCCTTCTATTTCAATGCGGACTCGATCGCCTATTTGCAGCGGCCCTACCCCTTGGGGCGTTCCAGTCAGTATCACATCGCCGGGATTTAGGGTCATGATTTGACTGATATAGGAGACGATAAAGTCTGGGGAAAATACCATGCGATCGATCGGGGATGATTGTACAGGTCGATCGCTCCCATTGACAAAAGTCTGCAACTGTGCGGCCGGACTCAATTCGCGGACAATCCAAGGCCCCAAAGGACAAAACGTATCAAACCCTTTCGCCCTCGCCCACTGGTTGTCCCGCTTTTGCAAATCTCTGGCTGTTACATCGTTGGCGATCGTATAGCCCCAAATCTTGCTGTGCGCTTGTTCGGGAGTACAGTTGGTACAATGTTCGCCAATCACCAAGGCCAATTCTCCTTCGTAGTCTACCCTTTCCGACTGCTGCGGATAGCGAATTGCTGCACCTGCTGCGATGACAGCGCTGGGAGGCTTGAAAAACAGCAGCGGTTCTTCCGGTACTGAGCTTCCCATCTCGGCGGCGTGATCGACATAATTTTTGCCGACGGCTAGGATTTTTGAGGGAGAGCACGGGGCGAGAATTTGGTAACTATCTGGTGAAAGTTCCAAATCTGTTGGTTGTCCTTTTAACCAGGGTGGTGCATCAAATACTTGAACGCTGCGGCTAAGTTGCAGCAAACCGTAATGGATGTGTCCTTGTGTTGTTTTAACTCGAACGTAGCGTTGGGCCATACTATTTTAGATTTTGGATTTTAGATTTTAGATTTTAGATTAAACTATACTGACGACTAAAGATGAATCTAGGGATAATATCATGTCTGGTAAAATAACTGTTATAAGTTAGAGCGCTGGGACTTGGGCTCTCTGATTTTTATGAGGACTGAAGTCCAATGGCACTGAAAAAGGCTTAATTACGCTCGCAGTTTAGCTTTCAAGACAGAGC